>NZ_JBMMKS010000006.1:0-212947 GCF_058630515.1 Vibrio sp. HM8-C | reverse complement strand
GTTTGATTTGAACTCGAAAGGGGCGCAGTACCTGGACGAAGGCGACACCATCACGCTGACCTACACCGTGACCGTAACGGATGATAATGGCGCAACCGACACGCAAGACGTGGTCATCAGTGTCATTGGTAGCAACGATGCGCCAGTGATTTCGGTTGACGATAATACTGGAAAGATTGAACAAGCAACTATTTCAGAAGACGGTAACAGTGATGTGCCGGCAAACACTGATCCGACTATTATTACTGGTACATTAACTGCTATCGATGTAGACGATGACGCTAGTTCGTTGACCTGGTCGACCACGGGTGAGGCTACTTCTGTTAGTGTGGCTAGTGAGAGTGGAGAAACTTACAGCGACAAAGACTTAACTGCTCTGGGTTCATTCGAGCTTGTTGCAAACGCAGACGGTACTTACAGCTGGAGTTTCGATTTGAACTCTGGAGAGGCGCAGTACCTTAATGAAGGTGATACCGTAACTCTTACATACGCGGTTACAGTAACGGATGATAACAGCGCTTCTGATACTGAGTACGTAACCATTACAATCACTGGTAGTAACGATGCACCAGTCGTGTCTTCTGTTTCTGTCGATTCTTCATCTGAAGCTTCAATTTCAGGCGATGCTAATAGTGGTTACACAATTACTACAGCAGAAGATACATCTGTGCTGGGAAGTGTTGCGGCTACAGATATAGATAGTGGTGATGTGCAAACTTATTCATTTGATAATTTGAGTAATGGATATACTGTTACTGAACAGATAGTTAATGATGTTGTTATCTATACATTAACCACTCCTTCAGGAAGTACGGTTACCTTAAATTCATCAACAGGTGAATATAACTATGAACCAGCAAAAGATTATAGCGGTGATGATGAATCATTCACTGTATTAGTCACTGATTCATATGGTGCAACAGACAGTGTAGTTGTGTCATTAGAGGTTACACCAACAAACGATGCACCAGATGCGATAGACGATACTTATAGTGCTTCCCAAGAGACGGTACTCTTTACTGAATCCTTCGAGGGTATGACGACGCTATCTTCGGGTCGCTGGACTATTCTGTCAAACAGTGAAGTAAAAGATCAGAGTGCGTGGGAATCAACCAACGGTTTAGAAATTCAAAGTAACGGTGTATTGACGGATACTAACGCTAGCGATGGTTCGTATTACGCTGAGCTAGACCCGAATAATAACACGTCAATCAAAACGACAATTGATACCACAGGGCAAGATAGTGTTCGTGTAGAATTTGATTATAACCCTCGCCAAGATGGTAATTCTTCATCGAACATGAGTTTTGCTGTAGGTTCAATTTTAGTCTCCCTGTCAGCGGATGGCACAGTAAGTACTTCTGATGACAGTGTCTCTGTGACTATTGAAGGTCCGGATGCAGATGGTTGGTATCATATCAGTGGTACGTTCCCAGCATCAAGTGACGGAAACACAGATTTAGTTCTATCGGGGGAAGGTAGTAGCGATAGCTATGGTGCGTTAGTTGATAATATCGTTGTTACCGGAATTGTGAATGCTGACCTGACTACGACGGAAGATACTGCCTTAACTATCAGTGCAACTGACCTGCTGGAAAATGATAGTGATCCTGATGGTGATACGTTAACCATTACTTCGGTTAATGCAACTTCAGGTACCCATGGCACAGTAGAGTTAATTGACGGGAAGGTAGTCTACACACCTGAAAGTAATTATAACGGAGTTGCTAGCTTCACTTACACCATTAGTGATGGTCATGGTGGCACTGATACTGCAACAGTAACTGTGAATGTAACTCCTGAAAATGATCCTCCTGTAGCTGAAGACGATGGAAATACTGTCTCTAACGATCAGACAACTGCGGTTGGTAACGTACTGATTAATGATACTGACGTTGACACGCCTCACGAAGATTTGAAGGTTACATCAATCAATTATGATGGTGTTGATTATTCAGTTGATGAAAGTACGGGAGCGACAATCACAACGCCTTCTGGAACTTTGACTATTTATAGCGATGGTAGTTATACGTTTGAGGTTTCCTCTTCCTCAACAACAGACAACATCAATTTATCTGATTATGTTTCTGGGGTTGTATCTAATACTCAAACTACGAACGGTATTGAAGTATATGGATTAACTTCAGGCAGCTATACCTATCAGGTAGATGATGCTGTTTATGTTATCTCTAGTAATGAAACCCTAGAGAACAATGTATCTAGCAATGGCTCTGGAATTGGGGTTAAAGACTCAAATTCAAATGAAAGTAAACTTGACCAAGGTGAATCACTAATCATTCACTTAGATGCTGGCGCCAGTGCTGTCACTGTTGGGTTAAGTGAGGCTGACGACAAGGAAGTAACAATTTCAGTCTTTGATGTAAATGGTAAGCTGATTACGGACTATTCATATGAATACACTTACATAGGAAATAGTCACAATGTGAGTGCTATAACTATTACATCGACTGCTGCCGAAATAGGATACATAGTTTTCGAAGTATCAGATGATCTTAATCGCAACGATAATTCCTATCGATTAGATGGTGATATTGAGATTTCATACTCAGGAACTACCGATTCTCAGTTCGAAGAACAATTCACGTACACCGTAGAAGATGGTGATGGTGGCAGTGACACAGCAACGCTAACCATTAACGGTGAATATCCAGTTGATGATGCGCCTATTATTACATTCGAAAGTGGTCAAGATAGTGCAGTCGTCTCTGAAGAAGGGTTAGCGGCACTTAATGCTCTTCCAGATTCTGAAGGCACATCTGATACAACTAATGCCACAATTGCTAAAGGTACATTTTCTGTCAGTGATGTTGATACAGATAGTGACGATCTATCCGTTTCTCTAATTGCTCCAGATAAGGCTTTATACTCCAATGAAGTCTCTATCGAATGGACTACAGAGAATGGAAACCTAATTGGTAAAGCGGGTGATGAAACAGTAATCGTGATTTCTTTAACCCAAGATTCTTCTGACCCGAGTTCATATAGCTACACTGTGACTCTACTAGGAGCAGTCGATCATTCAGATACAACGACGGAAGATACGTTGTCTTTTGATGTCGGCGTATCTGTTTCAGATGGAACAAATACAGTTAAAGAATCCATAACTGTAACTGTGGAGGATGATTCTCCAGCAACGCCAGAGAATATCGTGGTGAATGCTGTTGAGAATAATGATTCAACGACCGTTTCAATGGGTAGTTATACATTTACTCAGCGACCAAATGAATCTGGATGCCACAATAATAATGCGTATACCTTCTCAGATACCAATACTGGAAGTTCAGTTTATGTTTATGCAGTAGGGTTAGATCGAACTCATCACAATGAGCTGACGTTTTCTTCTAATGGGGGGATGGGAGTTAAGTCATCTTCTTGGGGAGTTAACGATAGAACCGATAGCGAAATTGATTATCAAAATGGTAGCTCTGAAAAGATAGTAATGGATCTTGGTAACAACACTGCGTATGGCATGCAAGTTAGCTTGTCTTACTTCTATTCAAATGAAGGGGAAAAGGGCAAAGTTGTTTTCAAGTTGAATGGTGAAGTTGTCCAAGAAGAAGATTTGGTCGCGACGAGTGGTGACGGTAGCTATTCCGCGACTTTTGATGTTCCAAAAGGTTTTGATGAAGTAATTTTTGAGTCTGTAACGAATGGTAATGGCTGTGGGTCTGATAATAGTGACTACGCTATCAAATCAGTTTCATTCGTTAGTTCAATTGCTGACCCAGTAATTGCCTCTGATGAAGGTACAATCAGTGCAGATTTTGGTGCAGATGGTGCAGGTTCGATTAATTTAACGGGTATTGCTGACACAGATATTAAAACTGCTGCTGGTTTATCAATCAGTCTTGGTTCTACGACGATTGTAGATGGTATCCAAACTCAAGTTTGGGTTGATACCAACGGTGATAAAGTGTTTGAAATCGAACTTGATTCCAGCACTGGTGAATGGTCATTCACTCAGTATATAGAACTAGCTCAGGGTGACAGTGTACAAATTACCTATGATGTAGTGGATGCTGATGGTGATACAGTTTCATCTGTTGCGCCTGATACTGATTCTGGATCGGGTGACAATACTCTGACCTCGGGCTTACTCGGACAATTCTATAATGTAAGCTGTCAACTAGGTACAATTGCTCAAGCTACAGCAGTAATTAATTCTCAGAAAGCGAATGCTGAGTTTATCGCTACAGAAGTTGATTATCATAGCCATATTCAGCAGTTCTCTGATGAAGACCTAGGTGGTTTAGTGGGTAATGATAGTTCTCACTTACAAGAGTGGCTAGGTGATGATTCATCGAGTGTTGAATTCAGTAATAGAACAGATACTAATGATTCTGTTGTAAGACTTTCTGGTGGCGTGGAAATCGCTGCTGGCACTTATACGATGAAGGTCATTGCTGATGATGGTTATCAGATCAAAATTGATGGTGATGTCGTTGCTTCATTTGATAGAAACACGTCGAAGAGAACGGAAGAATTTAGTTTCACTGTAAGTGACGATGGTATCCATACAATTGAAATCATCTATTGGGATCAAGGTGGTGCCTACGTTTTAGACGTATCTATTAGTGATAGTAACGGTGAACATTATGAAACATTGGGCAGTGAAGCATATCCTACTTATTTGCCTGAAGAGACCCCATTTAGTTTCACCGAAGTTTCAACTAACTTGAGTGCCAATATTGCCGCATACCAGACTCATGCTAATGAAGTTGTTTATGGCAATACTAAATTTGGGGATTCAAATGAGGACACACTGACAGGTAGTGGCACTAACGACCATTTGTCGAGTGGCAACTCACAAGACCATCTGTATGGTAAAAGTGGCGACGATTGGCTAGAAGGCGGTGATGGTGACGATTATCTAGAAGGTAATTGTGGCGATGACGTGCTGGATGGAGGTTCGGCACAAGATACAATGTATGGTGGTGCAGGTAGTGATTGGCTGCTTGGGAGGGATGGAGATGACTACCTAAATGGTGGTTCAGGAAATGACCTACTACAAGGTGGCCAAGGTCAGGATAAGTTGTATGGTGACTACGGCAACGATATTTTAATTGGTGATGATGGCGATGATAAGCTGTTTGGTGGTGATGGTAACGATATATTAATTGGTGGGCTTAATCATGACACACTTGTTGGTGGTGAAGGTCACGATTTGTTTGTATTGACAGGCCGACTAGAAAACTCAGATCTGATTGTAGATTTTAATGTTTCAGAAGATGCTATCGATATATCTGATTTACTACACATAGAAAATTCAGGCGATCACAGTGCCGTTCAAGAGTATTTAGACTCAGCAAATTCTTCATTTGCTATTACCGCAAATAATGATGGTTCTGCAACAATCAGCATCGCAGATCAAAATCACATATGGGCCACTTCAGGTAGCTTTGGTGAGGGATCGCAAATTGCGTCTGGTGATATCGTTTCGGTGCTATTCAATAACCAAGAATATAAAGTGACAGTTGATTAACATTGATTGAGCTTTGAATACAAAAAGACCGGAGTTATCTCCGGTCTTTTCATATCTATCTATTAAAAATCAAAACAAATAAGGAAACAGCTTCTTCCTTTCTTCAGGGCTGAGGTTACTTACTCGCTCGATATTGATATCCGGAATAACTTCTGGATTTGGGTAGTGCTTGAGAACCTTTTCCATGCTCTCTTCACGAATAAGGTGGAAGATTGGGTATGGAGAACGGTTGGTTAAGTTTTCCGCGTCTTCGGGATCAGTTCCAGCAAAGTAATAGTCTGGGTGGAACGTCGCCACCTGAAAAACACCTTCCCAATCTTGCTGCTTTATTAATGCTTCAACCCAATCGATAAAAAAGTTGTAGTCGATAAAGTCATTCAACATATTGGGAACAACAACGAGAGTAGTTTCTAACTCGCTAGGTTCTTTTGTATCTAGTTCCAATAACTGGTCTAGGATGTCTTGCAGTAGGTTTTCTTCATTAGCTGCTTCACTGACGTAAATTTTTATCTGTTTATTACGCTGTGGCTTTGCAGCAAAAGGGCAAAGATTTAAACCAATCACTACGTCATTGAGCCATTGGTTGACTTGTTGAGTAATGTTTTGAATATCAGTTGTTGAGCTCATTAATTCGGATATATGTCATAGCTATTATTTGCCGCAAGCATACCACACTTAGTTCGTTGATTGATTAGTGCGTTGAATTGAGCATTGCAGATTGATTCGCTACAGGTAAGCGTGATGTCTGACTTAGCTTCCAACATAAACCAAACATTAATGCGTAGATTGCCAAACCTGCCGTCGCAACCATTGTCCAGCCGCCATGCTGCCAAAAATAGAGTAAGTAGAAGCCACCTAAACTACCGCCAATATAGTAATGAGAAAGATACAAAGCTGTTGCTGTTGCCTTTGCTTCTGTGGCCTTCTGGCTTACCCAAGCATAGGCTAGAGTATGAGTAAAAAAAGCGCCGAAGCTAATCAGCATTAAACCAATAAGCATAAAGGGTATGGAGTCGACAATGGCAACTAACATACCACTAAGGCTGATCACACCACCCAACACCATTCCCGAAATTGGAGGAAAGCGTTTACTCCAATTGGAAGTCAACTTTGAACTTAGCGTTCCTGCTAGGTAACAAACGAAGATCAGAGAAGCTAAACCGATAGGTAAGTTGTATGGTTCGCTGACGAGTCTGAATCCCATAACCGAATACAGGTTTACAAAAAGTGCAAAGTTAGCACCACCGATGAGCATGGCAAACCAGAGTGTTTTGTTTGATAGGTGTTTAATTAGGGCGCGGTTGTGATGGAAGAAAAGACCTTTTTGAGGTTTGAAATTCTTCTGAACGGGCAATAAGACAAGAACTAAGATGGCTCCAAATAGAGTAAAGATAGCCGCAATTATGAGTGCTTCTTTCCAACCTAACGCATCGGTAAGTAAACCACCGAAAATACGTCCGCTGATCCCACCTAAAGAGTTTGCTGCAATATAGCCACCAATCGCTTTACTAAATGCTTGTGGTGATAGCTCTTCAACCATGTAGGCAACTGCGACCGAAGCGAATGCTGCTAATGCAATGCCAAGTAGCGCTCTTGCTGCAACCATAACCCAAAATTCGCCACTGATTAACATAACTAGGCTTATAAAAGGCATGGCGAATAAGCCGAGCAACATAACCTTTCTGCGACCAATCGCTTCTGAAGTAATCGCCCAAGGCACCAAGCATACAGACAGTGCAAAGGTAGATGCTGCAAATAACCAGTTGATTTGTGTTTCAGAAACAGCAAAGTGCTTTGCCATGTAGGGTAACATCGGTTGGAAAAGATAGAGGTTGCAGAATACGAGGAATGAACCAAATGCGAGAGCAAAAGTAACTTTCTTGTATTGCGGACTTTGTAATTCGATCATGACGCTCTCAACACACCAACTGGTGAATAAAACTGGAAGACGCTCACAAATTATCAGTGAAATATAAATTAATAAAATATATTAAAACTATAATCGTAATATAAATAATCAATAGTTAGCCGTTGGTCTGAAAATGGAAACTCGCCATCTCAAATATTTTGTCGCTGTTGCAGAGCAGCAAAGCTTTACTCATGCAGCGAATGCTTTGCATATTGCTCAGCCAGCATTGAGTATTGCCATCAAAAAATTTGAGCAACAGCTTGGGGTAACCCTGTTTAAACGTGATGAAAGGAAAGTTAGCCTGACTCATGAAGGGGAAGTATTGCTTGAACACGCTTTGCGGATATTACGACAGCTAGAAGACGCTCAATTGGCTGTGGACGAATTGAAAGGTCTGGTGAAGGGGGAAGTTAGGCTTGGAACTCCCAGCATGATGGGGTCGTATTTCTTTCCAGAGATCATCATGGCGTTCAAAAGCTATTTTCCTAACCTGAAGATGACCATGGTGGAGGCGGGTACGCAATCAATACGTAAAATGCTACTTTCAGGCGAACTTGATATAGGCGTTATTCTCAATCATGACCTACCGCCGGACTTGGAAGTAGACCCGCTATTATCGTCGCAAATGGTTGCCGTAGTGGGTAAAGACCATGAGTTTGCGGATAAGAAAAAAATCGAGTTTGAAGAGTTTTTTAAACATGAGTTGGTGATGTTTAAACCGGGCTATTTTCACCGTGACTTCATCGACAACACATGTAAAGAACACAAATTAACAGCCAATATTTCGTTTGAAACCAACCTGCTGCCAATGATTCTGAGTATTGTGAAGCACGAGTACGCCATTACTGCGTTGCTTGAGCTGGTGACTGACCACGAACCAGAAGTTCGGGCAATACCCTTTAATCCACCGGTTTATCTTGATTTGGCACTAGCTTGGCGAAAAGAAGGTTACTTGTCTAATGCGGACAGAACCTTTATTGAGTTCGTGAAAAAGTACGTCTAGTCTAACCAAGCAGGCTTAGCCTTTTCCGTACATGCGGTCAAAGTTATTTGGATTCCAGCCAATCATTACGCGATCACCAATTTTCAATACAGGAACGCTGCGAGCGCCCATTGCATCGAGTTCTTTACGACCACGTTCCATTTTCGCATTACACAAGCGGTACTTTATGCCTTTAGAATCAAGGTATCGCTGTGCATCTTTGCAATGTGGACATTTGTCTTTGACGTATAAAACAACTCGTTTCATTGTATTAACTCTGTTCGTAAAGTGGCTTAGGTAACATGAAATAGAAAGCGGCAAAGTGTACCTATACTCATCTAGCGATGCAAACTCATAAACAGATACGTTACAGCTTGCCTAATACGTGAATCATGCACGAGTTTCAGCTAAACTGTGCGGCTTCGTTTTAAGGCTTTCAATAAATACGCATGAATTCAGTACTCAGATACATTCAAGGTTATCCTGCTCATATTGTCGAGTCAGTCCAGAAACTGGTTGATTCCGATAAGCTCATTCCATGGTTTGAGCAGCGTTACCCTGACCGTCATTCAATTCAAAGTGAAAAGGCACTGTTTGAATATACGATGGCGATTAAAAATCAGTATATGAAGAAGACCGCGCCTTTAAGTAAAGTGGTTTATGACAGCAAAATACACCTAATAAATAACGCGCTTGGACTTCATACCTACGTATCGAAAGTACATGGCAATAAAATCAAGTCTAAGAACGAGATTCGCATTGCTAGTATGTTTAAGAATGCACCAGAGCCTCTATTACGTATGCTGGTGATTCACGAACTGGCACATCTGCGAGAAAAAGATCACAACAAGTCTTTCTATCAGCTTTGCTGTCATATGGAACCCAATTACCACCAGTATGAATTGGATGCGCGTATTTACATGATGGTTTTAGAATTAAGCCGAGGTAACAACGGATGAACAATAAACCAAGTACGGGTAAAGCTCGCAGCAGTGTGCCAAACAACAAACCGTCAGCTGCAAAACTTGGTCGAAACAAAGGGGGCTCTTCAAATCAGTCTTCTAAGCCCAAAGCAAAGGTTCATTCACAATTGAGTGTGCAGAAAACATCATCGACTAAGCCAAAGCCAGCGGTAAATTCAGCGCAGTCAACGAAAGGCAAAGAGGGATTACACAATAGGAATCGCCATAAAGGTAACTACGATTTTATGGCGCTGTGTAAAGTGCTACCTGAGTTAAAACCGCATCTGATTAAGAATCCTAAAGGTGATTGGAGTATTGCTTTCTCAGATCCAATCGCAGTGAAACTATTGAATAAGGCTCTGTTAGCTCTTCATTACGGTGTCACGTTCTGGGATATTCCAAAAGGTTACTTGTGTCCACCCATTCCGGGGCGTGCCGACTACATTCACCGTGTTGCGGATCTTCTGCAATCAGAGAACAAATTACTCAAACAAAGCCGAGTTCGCGCTTTAGATATTGGTGTAGGCGCTAACTGTATTTATCCAATTATTGGTGTGGCAGAGTATGGATGGAACTATGTCGGCAGTGATGTCGATCCAGTATCGGTAAAGCAAGCGAACAATATTGCCCAATACAATGACAATTTGCGCGGGCGCATTGAGTGTCGTTTGCAGGGAGATAGCAAATCGATATTCGCTGGCATAATCCAGCCGAATGAAAAATACGATGTGACTACGTGTAATCCGCCTTTTCATGCTTCATTAGCAGAAGCGGAGCAGGGAACGCAGCGCAAGTTAAAAAATCTTCAAGCCAATAAGAAGAAAAAAGGATTAGTTAGCCAGCCGATGAACTCAAAGCAAGGTGAAAGTACGACGCTTAATTTCGGTGGGCAAAAGGCGGAGCTTTGGTGCTCAGGTGGTGAAGCTGAATTTATTAAAAACATGGCGTTTGAAAGTCAACAATTTGCGGAGCAGGTTCTTTGGTTTACTACTTTGATATCGAAAAGTGAAAACGTACGCTGGATGAAAAAACAACTTCAGAAAGTGGGCGTGGAGTCGATAAAAGTAGTAGAGATGCAGCAAGGACAAAAGATAAGTCGTTTTATTGCTTGGACTTTTCAAAATGTTGAGCAGCGCAAGCTGTGGTTACAAAGTAAGTGCTAATCTAACCGTAGTGGGATTGACCTACTGAATGAGAAACTGAGGAGGTAAGCATGGACATTGTGTTCTTTCAACCTTGCCAACCCGATTGGATATGTAAGCCATTCCTAAGTGTGTTCTCATTGTTACTGATTGTTGGATTGGTTCTCTTTATTCGCATTGTTTATCGCGAATATCTCAAGATAAAGCGAGTTAAGAAGGTGCGACGTCTACGTCGAGTTCATTATCGCGATAGAAAAGGCGGCAATAGCAGCCGCCCTAATAATGCAAAGTAGTGACAGCATTACTGCTGTTTCAGTAGTGCCAAATACTTCTGTTCTAATCTCGAGTTGCCTGCTCGTCGTTCTAAATTTGCTAGTAATTGCAATGATGCTTTCTGATAGCCGTGTGTTTGATGAAACTGCATTAGTCTTACTCGCGCTTTAGAAAAATCACCTGAATCTATTTCTAGTTTCGATAATTGTAATATCGAGCGAAAACGCTGTGGGTCGTGATCGATGGCTCGGCTGAAGTACTTTTTCGCTTTGCTCAAATTGCCGTATTTTATGGCGCATAGTCCCGCGTTTTCATAGCTTTCTGCAACCAAGTAATAATACGGTTGTTCGACGGCCTGATTGAAATACTTGTCGGCTTGGTGATATTCGCCAATTTTACAGAGAAATGCACCGTAGTTATTAAGCACTTGACCGTTATCGTCGTGTTCACTTAATGCATCTTCATAGGCTTCATGAGCTTTTTCTGTTTCCCCCACAACGTCGTAATAGTGAGCTATAGCAAGCATTGCGCGGTAATATTCCGGAGCATGTTCTAACGCTTTTTCGAGATTCTCTCTTGCTTTAGACATGTTCCCATTCTCCAAATAGCCTAAGCCTAGCGTGATCCTAGATTCGGCTTTTTCGATAGGGTCACTATCTAGTTGGTGGCTCTCTTCTTGTTCAAACGTCATGCAGCCTAATAAAGAAAACGATAACAAAACGATGAGTACGTATTTCATTCACTTACTCCCTGGATTTTTGAAAGTATGATAATGAAATCAGTTGATTATCGAAGTTGTGGCTAAATTTTATGCGACAGATTTTGCATATTCACCGTTAATTTCATACTCAAATTGGTGAATAAAAAAGCCCATCAGTAATTGGTGGGCTTAACATCTTGCTCTAGGCTCTATTATTACTAATCGTCTTTAGTAAATTTGTCTTCGCTGAAGTGTTCCAAATCAAACGGAGTTTGTTGGTAAACACAGTAGTTGAGCCAGTTGGCAAAGAGTAGGTGACCGTGACTACGCCAGCTTGCTCTCGGCTGATTATCTGGATTGTCATTTGGGTAGTAATTCACTGGAATCATAGGTTCCATTCCTTCCCCTAAATCACGTACGTACTCATTGTGAAGAGTATTGGCATCGTATTCAGGATGACCAGTGACAAATACATTACGTTTGTCTTTGGTTGATGCCAAGTACACCCCAGCTACGTCAGAAGTCGCAAGGATGTCTAGATCGGTATGCTCACCCAAATAATCCGCATCGAAATCAGCATAACGAGAGTGCGGAGCCAAAAACGTATCATCGAATCCACGCAGAATAGGGTGGAACGGTTGATGGATATCGTGATGGTACACGCCCGATAGTTTTTCTTTACGCGTTCTTTTAGGCAGGTTGTACAACAACTTCAAACCCGCTTGTGCAGCCCAACAGACATAAAGTGTTGACGTTACGTGATGTTTTGCCCAAGTCATAATGGTTTGTAAGTGATCCCAATATGCTACATCTTCAAACTGAACCAGACCTAATGGTGCACCTGTGATGATCAAGCCATCGAAGTTACGGTCCTTAATTTTGTCGAATTGACGGTAGAAGGCATTAAGGTGTTCTTCAGGCGTATTTTTGCTTGGACGATCGTCAATGCGCAGCAGCTCAATATCCAATTGAAGAGGAGAATTGGAGAGTAGACGTAGAAATTGAGTTTCAGTCTCAATCTTTTTCGGCATCAGATTCAAGATCAAAACTTTAAGTGGGCGGATTTCCTGCGTTGACGCACGAGACTCTGGCATCACGAAGATGTTCTCATTTCGCAGTACATCACTTGCAGGTAGTTGATCGGGGATCCTAATAGGCACAGCTTTCTCCCTTAGCTAATATTTTGGACGTCTATACATCTAGACTTATAGCCTAACTATTCGCATATGTCGATAGCAAAATGCAGGCTGACCGAAATTAAGTTAATATTCGCGTTCACCATGGCTATTTCATCATCTTATATTCCACAAAAAGGCTCTCAATGCTGACACTCACCCTTATCCGTGGTTTACCTGGTTCCGGTAAATCAACTTTAGCAAAAACACTCAAAGGTGTGCATTTAGAGGCGGATATGTACTTTGTGAACTCGAATGGAGAGTACCAGTATCGCCCAGAAGCCATTGGAGATGCTCATCAGTGGTGCCAGAATCAAACGGATTATTGGTTGAAGCAGGGGGAAAACGTCGTTGTTTCAAATACTTTTGTGAAGCATTGGGAGATGAGCGTGTATAAGAAATTAGCCAGAAAATACAAAGCTAAGCTAATCATTATTGTTTGCCGCGAATCTTATGGGAATATCCACGGCGTAGACGAAGATGTCATAGAAAGGATGAGAAAAGACTGGCAAGAATAAGCGACCAGTCTCTTCGTTACTTAGCTGCAATAGCACCTTTAACACTTCTCACATACTGTGTTTTTCTCATTTGCCACCAAGCCAATAGTAGCCAGAAAATGACCTGTCCCCAAAGTAAAGTCCACTGTGGCGCAATCTGATACCACTCCGCATCCATCTGATTGAGCGCTAAGAAACCTTGAATCGCAGGTGTACTTGGAAAAAGTTTCGATGCCCAAACGATGGGTTGAGGTATTGCTTCCACTGGCCATATAAAACCGGCAGAAAAAATCAAAGGCATTGAACTCAACAATACGACTAAGGTTACCAATTCTCGTCTTGGTGTAACTGCACCGAGCCATATTCCAATAAAGCAAGAAGATAACAAAAACGGTAGCAGCAGAGTCAGTAGCTCTGTCGCATGCGCAAGAGTATTGACAGCATGTAAGTTAAAGCTAGCGCCGAAGTAATACATACTCAGCAGATAATAAATGGGGATGAGCACAACACTTCGCAACGCAATGAGTTTGATGCTCGAAAGGTGGCTCCAGTAACCATTTCCATGCTTTTGTGTCCCTACCATCATGCCAGAAGCAATCAACATCGTTTGTTGAAGTATCAGTACGAAAACTGCTGGCACTACGTAATCGACATAACCCATACGAGCATTAAATGTTGGCTTGAGGTTTTGCCCAGTAGGAGAGTAATGTTTTGACGCTAGAGATAGTGGTTCTCCATCAACCAATAAGCGAGCAACTTTGGTTTTAGCCGCTAATGTCCCCCCCGCCTGAGCGAGCCCTTCAACTAATGTTCCGTAAACTAAGAAATAGGAAGCATCACCTGCATAGGCAAGGGTGGTGCTTTTACCCAACATTAGGTCTTTGTAGAAATGTTCTGGGATGACCAGAATGCCGCTGACTTCTTTGTTTAAAAAAGCCATCTTCGCATCTTCAATTGTGGAACTTCGTTGTACCACTTTAACTTGTGGAGTTGCATCAACCATACGTTCTAATTGATAGCTAGCCTGGCTCTTATCCAAATTCACGATAGTAAGAGTTTGTTCTCTCGGAGTTTGATGGCTGTACGGAAGCGGGTACAAAAACGAATAAAATACCACGCCGCCAAAGACAGTAAGAACAACCACGGGGTTAGTGAAAAGTGCTTTTAGTTCAGCTTTGAATAAGTTAAACCAACCCATGTTTGCACCTCATTTTCTCTTCTGCTTTTAGGTGTTTTTTAAGCAGTAACAGAGTTAATCCCAGTGGAGCAAGATACCCCAACATTGGCAACAAAGACGCGAGTGAATGATAGGCATCAAGACCGTAACTGGCTTGACTGACTTGCACATCAATGTAATGACTCACAGGTAGTAAACTACGCCAGAATTGAGCCAATGTACCCATATCGCTGGTTGGAAACGTAATGCCCATAAAGGCAAAGCTAGGCGCTGTGTAGGCTGCGGCAAAACTCATCGCTCTAGCAGGATCGAGTGAAATAAAGAAAAACAGTGAGCCCATAATCATACAGGCGATGATGGTAAACCACTGAGCAACGAGAATCGTCGATATCTGACCGTGCATCGGCCAGTCTAATCCTTGATAGAACCAAGTAAGAAATCCTGCTCCCTGCAGTGCGAAGACCACAGAATATGGCGCAAGCGTTGCTGCTAACTGAGATAGAGGGTTCGGTCTCGCCCACATCGCTAATCCATATGTTCGGTGATTGGCCGTTAATATCATAATGGTGGTGACTACCATAGCGATTTGCCAAATAGCAGGCACAACAGCAGAAACAAGAAACTGAGCGTAGTTGGTATTTTTATTAAATAGAGGTGTTATTTGTGTGCGTATTGGCACCACGTGACTCATTGCACCAAGGGTAGTTTGCTGACCTTTGGCGAGGGTTTTCACGACTTCGATTTGCGCATTAAAAGTCGATTGAGCTTGCACAACCGCAGAGTTGATTAACCTTCCTACCAATATCATTTGGCTGTTAAAAAAGGTTGTTACTTGTGGCTGCTCTCCCCGATAAATAGATTTATCAAACTGACTTGGTATGACGACGTAAGCGTATATCTCGGTTGCTTTTAAATCCTCGCTGGCTTCAGCTACGTTTGCATAGCTGCGAATGACAGAGAGGGTGGAGGTTGCGTCAAATTCTCTCGTTAACTGACGAGATAAACGACTGTTAGATAAGTCCACTACGCCAATCGGTAGATCGCGAACAATCGCTTGCGAGAAAATCCACCAGATTGTTACAACCAGTGCAATAGGAATCCACGTTAGACACGAAAGCAGCCATCGATCTCTACGAAGTATTTGCCACTGAGAAGTGGCAACAGGTGAGGACGCAGAGGTTGAAACATCAGCGTGTTTCATCATTAAAGCTCTACCACCACGCTCATTCCCATACGTAAGCCTTCAATAGGCTCAACTGGGCGAGCTTCTACTTCAAAAGTACGCAGGTCGAAACCTTGTGTCGCATCGGTAGAACGCCAAGTTGCAAAATCGCCCATGACTGCAATATGAGTCACTTTGAATTGAAGTGTTTTGTTGAGTGCAGGAACTAATGCATTGAATTGTGCATCTTTCGGGAAGTGGCTGAGCAAGTCTTCACGAACATTCAGTACAACCCAAGAATCTTGCGTATCTACCACAGTTACAACAGGGAAACCTTGTGGAGCAAGCTCGCCGCTTTGCATAAGCACTTGTGCAACTTCACCGTCAAACCAGCTAGATATCTGAGTATCAGCGGCATATGCCTCTACTTCGGCAACTGCACCTTCAGCCATACGAACTTTCTCTGCTGCCGCTTGCTTGGTTTCTTCACGCGCCCCTTCTTGCGCCATGTTATACATTTGCAAAGCTGAGCTTTCAGTGTATTTTGCGGCTTGCCATTGCGTTAACGCTTCATCATTTTTCTGCTCAGCGACCACACCGTCTTTATATAAGTTATTGACACGTAAATATGTCTTCTCAGCTAATTGAGACGCCGCACGAGCTTTTAACCATTGGTCCTTTGCTGCCTGAATTTGTTGCTCTCGAGCTCCATTTTCTGCCTCTTGCGCGAGCGCGCCAGCGGCTTTTTTTCCAGCTATAGCTTGGTCAAGCTTGGCTTCGATTTCTGGGCTGTGAATGGTGAAAATAAGTTGTCCTTTTTCGACCATGTCTCCTTTTCGCACATACACTTGATCAATTCGTCCCGGCACTTTTGACGAAATGCTGTATTGCTGCGACTCAATCTGACCTTGCAAATGAATAGGCTTAGGTTGATACGCTTTATAGAAGCCATAACCGACCCATGAAACTACTGCTAGGGCAGAAAGAGCAACTAATGTCGTTTTTACAGCTTTCATGATGGATCCTTTTCATTCGCAATAGATTTTGAATCAGTACTCGGTTTTGAATCAGCATTGGTCAGAGGAATGGCTGATTTCTTATAGGTATCAAACGTGTCCATTTCGCTAGTCAGAGCGAGTAACTTATTCAGTGATATAAGGTAATTAAAGCTTGCTACATATTGCTGAGTTTTAATGCTTGCCAGATACAGTTCGGCATCGACAACGTCAACAGAGGTCGATAAACCTTGAGCGAAAGCTTTTTGTCGAAGCTTGAGATTTTCCTGCGCAAGATTAAGGCTGGAACTGAGCCCAGTGACTTCTTCAAGTGCTTGCTCCGCCTCGAGATAGGTTTTCTTTACTAACACTTGCAAGTCTTGTCGAGCTTGAGCCTTTAGGTATTTCACTTGTGATACGGCACTTTGTGCTGCTTTCATCTGATCGCTACGCCCGGTGTTTTCCAGCAAAGGAACACTGACACCGATACCGACTAACCAATCAGGGGTCATTTGGCTTGCAAGTGAATCATCTTCATAAAGGCTGTAATCGCCGTAAAGATAGACTTCAGGATAATACTTACCTTTCTCTGCATTAATTAAACTGCTGGCTTGCTTTTCCTTGGCATCAAGCAAATTTAAACCTGGATAAGTATTAAGGGTTTGATCGACAAAGGCGCTCATAGGCGGCAGACTTTGGTTGATAAATAACACACCATCTGGCTCGACTTGTGTTGTTTGCCCCAGAATTTCGGTTAAAGCGCTTTGTGCAATATCGAGGTCTTTTTGCGCCTTTTTGCGTTCAACCGCGGCTTTGTCTAGTGAAGCATCGGCCTGAAGTCTTTCCACGTGCGCAATTTGTCCCTGTTGCTCAAGCTTAACGGCATTATCCCTGTGCTTCGCCAATCCGGCTTCGACGGAAGAACGCGTCTCGAGTACTTGTTGAGCTAATACGACGCTGAAATAGTACTTGGCCAGGTCTTCATAGCGAGCTTGAGTTTCCATCGCGAGTTGGCTTTGTGCTTCTTCTTTCTGACCCTGCGCAGCGTTTTGCGCGGCGGAAATACGACCGCCAGTGAAAATAGGCCAAACCGCTCTAATAGAAGAGCTGAATATGTCTCGTTCAGTGACTGTCGAAGTAATAGAACCAATAGAGCTAAGCAATGCGGCAGGAAGAGGTACGGTTTGTCCTGTGCTTTCCATGATTTGCTGTCCTGAGAGCGTAATGTCTCGATCAAGACGAGTATAATTCGCACCTACACTTATGGATGGTAAATTGAGGCTACCTTTAGAATTCGTAAGATGTTCATAACGCTCTACATTGGCACGTTCTGCGGCAAGGGAATTATTGTTCTGTTGAAGAATTTCCCAAGCTTGTTGAAACGAAATTGGCGCAGAATAAGCAGTTTGAATACCAAGCAAAGAGCACACAAAAAGAGCGACGGTTTTTGTCTTCATGTTTAGCTCAGTCATAAATAATAATTAGAGCTTATGCTCTAATTATTTGTCTGTTAAGTCAACGGGTTTTATAGAACCCTGTACTTAAGTAAGAATAGCTGCTCTACAGAAAACGAAACAGCTATTGTTAGAAAGGGCAGTTGTTAGAAATGACAATTATTAAAAATGACGATATTTAAAAATGATGGTCAGAGGGGCAAAAGTAATCTGCACGCCACACGAGCTTTTTGGTGCTTTGCATCGTGCTTAATAATTCTCTGCCTGACATTTGAGGAAAAGATAGAAGCACTAACATCTCTTCTACGCATGCGTCATATGGATCGTAAGCTCTTACGTGCGTGAATGTTGAAGACAGCTGTTCAGATAACATATCTTTAGAAAGGCATATCCCTAAGTCGTCCCGTTCCATAAATTTACTTCCTTCAAAACATAGCCCCATCAAACATAAGAGCTCTAAATTCTAAAAAAAAGTGTTCACCGTAAAGTCACACAAAATAATGCTAGCCAAATAAATAGTCATACTTGTCTAATAATTATACAGCTCGATTTTTCATTCTGTCGAAGTAAAGCTTTCCCGCACTCTGTGACTTCTGCCAAATTTAGAAGATGTAATTAAACTTTATTACTAGCTCTTTGGGGGTAGGTCTAGATTCTTTCTTAGCGCTAATAATATTAGCTTTTTTATAGCGATAAGTTGTTCACACTATTCGTTACCTATTTAGCTTCGATGTTAATTAAGTGTTACTTTCAGCGCGGAGGTGAGACATGACTTGGAACAGCATCAGCTTTCGTAAACGCTTGTTAATCATAATGACGTTGTCAGGTTTGATTGAACTGCTACTTTTGGTTGCAGCGGGTTTTGCATACGTGAAACATAGCCAAGAAGAAGAAGTCGGATTGAAAGCATTAGGGGTAGCTTCGTTTCTTGCTCAATCACCAAACGTTATCAATATGCTTCAAACCGGACATGCGACGTTAGAACAACAAGAGCGATTCCGAGATCTCACACAGCTGATCGGTGCTGCTTTTATCTCTATAGGTGATAAGCAAGGTATTCGTCTTGTCCATCCGCTTGATGAACGTATTGGTGAGCCAATGGTTGGTGGTGATAATTACCGAGCCTTGGTCGCTGGAGAGTCTTATGTTTCATACGCCAAAGGATCATTGGGTAAGTCGGTTCGAGGCAAATCAGCCATTAGAGATGAGAGCGGACAAATCATAGGTGTTGTCTCTGTCGGGTACCTGATTGAGCGACTACAAAATCGAATAGAACCTTTTTTGATGTATTTGACGGGTATGGCTTTGCTTGTTGTGGCAGCAAACGTTGTTGTCTCTAATTATGCTTCTCGTCGTTTCCAAAAGGCAATTTTGGGTTTCGAGCCAGAAGAAATCGGTCGCCTCTATGTCGAGCTTGATGTGACGATGAGTACCATCAAAGAAGGTATTTTAAGCATTGATTCAAAGGGATATCTACGTTCAATAAACAAGAGTGCCTGTGAGATTTTAGGATTAGATAAAGATCTGGCGTTAAATCGTTTATTAACGGACTCTCTGCCTGACAGTGACCTTTATACGGTTTTGGAAACCGGAGAAACGGATAAAGATATCGAGTTGTACCTGAATAACCAAAGGCTAATAGCAAACCGAAGTGCCATTATCGTTGATGGAGAAGTTGTTGGAGCAGTATCCAGTTTCCGTTTGAGGGATGAAATTAACGATCTTACGGAACAACTATCACAAACAAAAGAATATGCAGAGATGCTTCGTTCTCAAACTCACGAACACCGCAATAAACTGAATACGATTAGTGGCTTAGTTCAAATGGGCGAACTTGAAGCGGTGCAACAATTGATAGGTCAGGAAACGGCTCTCTATCAAAACTTAATCGAATTTTTACGTGAGACCGTCAAAGATCCACTCATAGCGGGGTTGCTACTTGGTAAAACAGAAAGAGCCAGAGAGCTTGGTCTTGAACTCTTTGTTGAACAAGGCTCCAAACTAGAGAATCTACCAGACCACATCAAAGCTGAAGATATTGTTACCGTGTTGGGTAACTTAATTGATAACGCCTTTGATGCTTGCTTGAGCTCAATACGAAGTGGCACTTATATTTCGCCTGATCGCCGTGTGATTCAGGTTTCCATCAGCGACTATGGTCATGAATTGATTTTGGAAGTTGAAGATCAAGGTTGTGGTTTGCCTGAAGGCTTGACTCAGGAGCAACTGCTTCAGAAAGGTGTATCCAGTAAAGCTAAACACAACAGGGGAGTTGGATTGTACTTGGTTAAACAGCTTACCGAGCGTTATCTCGGGCAAGTCGAAATGGCTGCAAATAAACCGTTCGGTACTCGTATTACCGTTTATTTACCAAAGGAACAGCAATGAACACTCGAGTTTTGATCGTCGAAGATGATGTCGCCATAGCTCAGCTTCATAATAAATATCTGGATAAAATCGAAGGTTTTGAAGTGGTCGGTATTGCTACCAGCCAGGCAGAAGCTGAGATGCAGCTAGACGTTCTTAAACCAGATTTAGTTCTTTTGGATGTTTATCTACCTGATGGTACGGGGTTAGACATCATTCAACGTATGAGAGGCCAGAACGACAGTTGCGACGTTATTTTGATTACTGCTGCTAGGGAAGTTGAAACATTGCAACAAGCAATGAGAGGTGGTGTTGTTGACTATCTTTTGAAGCCAGTGATATTCCCTCGTCTAGAAGCGGCACTTAGCAAGTACCGTATTAGGCAAGCGGAGTTGGGTAAGCTCGCTGATTTGGACCAATCACTCGTCGACAAAATGATGAAGGCAAATATAGGCGATGAACCTAAACAGTACCGTCTTCCTAAAGGTATTGATTCGGTTACTTTAGATAAAATTCGTTATTTATTTCAAACGCCTACCAGTTTGACGGCTGATGAGGCCGGAGAGAAAATCGGAGCGAGTCGAACTACGGCAAGGCGTTACCTTGAGTATCTTATTAGCACTGGAGAATTACTCGCGGATCTCAAGTACGGCACAGTTGGAAGACCTGAACGCAGCTACAAGAAGTTTGTACGCTAAGGTCTAATTGTTCTGCAATATCTTGATAACCATCTAAAGTAAAAGAAGCCACTAAGCAAAATTTTGCCTCAGGGGAGAGTCAAATGTTTAAACACTTTTTGATGTCTTTGCTTTTATTGCTGTCTGTTCATACTTCAGCTGTAACAGCAACTACCCTTGAGTCTCTTATTTATTACACCGAAGACTACCCACCGTTTAATTTCCGTGAAAACGGGCAAGTCAAAGGCATCTCTGTAGACTTATTGCGTGAAGTTGCTGCTATGTCAGGCGTAGATATACCTGACAGTAATATCATCATACTCCCTTGGTCACGTTCGTATCGCTCAGCACTTATTCAGAACAATAGTGGTCTGTTCTCCACCACCAAAACAGTCCATAGAGAGGAACTCTTTCAATGGGTTGGGCCTATAGATATCACTAAAGTGACCGTAATGGCTCGTAAAGGAAGTAACATTGTAATTAACTCGCCTATTGATATGGCGAGCTATCGCATTGGCGTAATGCGGGACGATGTTGGTGAACAAATGCTCTTTTCATTGGGTGTTCCAAGGGAATCAATGCAAGAAGCGAGCGTTATTAGTCAGCTTATCGAACAACTGTATAAAAATCGCATTGATTTAATGGTGTATGACGAACGTTCTGCTGGTTGGTTAATTGGTAAGGCGGGCTATGAGCCAGATAGCTTTGAAACAGTTTACACCTTAGAACAGAGTGAAATTTATTACGCCTTCAATAAGAAAATCGATAAAGCTGTGATAGAAGAGTTGCAGAAGAATCTAGACAAACTAAAAAGTACCAAGGATTCAAATGGTGTGACCCGATATCAGGCAATAGTGGAAAAATATCAATAATTCCCATTTATTGAGTTAAAACTGCAATTATCAATTGCTAGAAGTTTTTCGCTGTATCAACATCTCTCAAAAGTTACCTTCAATACTGGTTTTTCTAATTAACTTCGGTTATGAATTAAGGTGTTAGCGTCGTTTAGCTCAGGAGTCAGCTTCTTATTATGACCAACATATTCATTGTTGTTGCCATTTTGGTTTTATTTTTTTACGTCATTCAGAAAACAGTTACTCGTCGTGATGAAACCAAAGACTTTGCCTACAAAACAAAAGGTTCAGTTTTAAATATGTCGGAAAGTGCTTTTTATAACGCACTGAGAACGGCGGTTGGGGACCATGGTGTCGTATTGGCGAAAGTAAATATGGCGAATTTAATTACCCCCACTAAAACCAATAATAAGAAGCAGTGGTTCATTGCCTATAACCGAATTGCAAAAAGTTATTTTGACTTTGTTGTTTGCGACGCTCGTACATTAGAGCCAAGGGTCGTGATTGAACTGGATGATGGAAAGGAACTGCAGAAGGGTAAAGTAGAGCGCGAGAAGTTACTTATTCATGTGTGTAAGTCAGCCAACATTCCATTGATTGGAACTAACGTAAAACTGAGTTATCAAGTCAGTAAATTGAGACGTTTGCTCGCCGCGCATATAGATCTCATCGAATCGGATAAAGAAGTGCGTTTTTGTAAACGTTGTGGCAGCCCAATGGTAATCAAAACCGCTAGCCAAGGTGATTTTAAAGGGCGTAGATTCTTTACTTGCAGCCGACAACCACATTGTACTTATACAGAAAACTACAACGTGGTGTATGAAGTCGATAATTTTGATGATGATGCGGATATTGAACGTCTAAATTGAGTAGCGCAATCTCAGCAGGTGCTGCTATCTTCGGCGAAATCTTTTGCAGAGCGACTTAAACGGACTTGGTTACGTCCGTTTTCTTTTGCTTGATAGAGTTGAATATCTGCAAGTTTTAATAGGTCACTGAGCTTATCCCCATCACTGTATTCACAGATCCCCACACTCAATGTAATTTGAATTCTCTTATCGCCGAATGAGAAAAGATGATGACTCATCATAGAACGAAGACGCTCACCGATTTGTTCTGCTTGCTCAATCGGATGATCGAATAGCGTCACGCAAAACTCTTCACCACCAATACGGTAAAGATTATCGTCACCAACTACTTGGCTGAGTATGCGAGTGGTTTCCATTAAAACTTTGTCACCTGCATCATGGCCATATTGGTCATTTACTTTCTTGAAATAGTCTAAATCAATGAAAAGCAAGCAAAGAGTTGTCTGTTCGTCTTTGTGCGTTTCAAAATGCTTGAATGTTGAGGTTAGTGACAGTCTGTTGTGAGCGCCAGTCAAAGAGTCTCGCGATGCCAAATAAGTTAATGAATTTTCTATGTTTCTACGATTAAATTCGTAGATGTGGGCAATGATCCACACACATATGTAGCAGGCAATCAGGTTTACGAAAGTTGGCAACACGGCAATGGATTCGTGAGAATCCATTTTGTGATAAATACTTGCCAAATGAACCATTAGTACAACGAAGCAAAAAATTCTTCCCTGTTTCAATCCCAACAAAGAGTAAAAGAAAACAGGAAATAACATCGTCCAAACATAAGTTCCGTGCTCAATTGGCTGAATGTAGATGCTGGTGGAAGCAACAAACGTCAGTAAATAGACGAAAATTTGAATGTGGAACCGTTTATGTTTGTTCTTCTTTGCTAGCTGATAAGCATAGAAAGAGTAGGAACCTAATATCAGATCCAACGTTAAGAGAAAATAATTGCCGACAACGTGAAAATGGAAAAGGGAAAAGCAGAGTGCAATAACAGAAATGAAAAGACTGACTCCCGATAAAACGGAAGCTCTCAGAGTGTGTGAGTTATCGAAAATATGAACGTCCATTCACTACTTTGATGTTGGTTGTCTTAGGCATTTTTCGGATAAATCCCATATTACGTTTTTAGAGTAATCAATCAATCTGTTTTTTGGGTGAATATCACAAAATTAAAGAGAAGTGGCTTGCGCGAGTCTTATTAATAAGATTGTCGGTAGCCTTTGTAAATAAAGATTTCGACAGTGTGAATAAAAAAACAGCAAACTGTCGATAGAAGAGCCAATTGGTTCAAAAACATAGAAATTGCACTTGCATGGTTCAGCCTCTGTCGATAATATCGCTTTCGTTCTAAAGCAGTGCGTCCGTAGCTCAGTTGGTTAGAGTATCGCCTTGACATGGCGGGGGTCGGTGGTTCGAGTCCACTCGGACGCACCATTCATTCTGTTAAGAATACTTAGAACACAGAATTTGGGTCTATAGCTCAGTTGGTTAGAGTACTACCTTGACATGGTAGGGGTCGGCGATTCGAGTTCGCCTAGACCCACCAGATTCGTTCTTTATGAACAAACAACAAAGCCCGCTTATTGCGGGCTTTGTTGTTTCTGCATCATTCTCTTTTCATCCCCAAGTTTATGCTTTCTTTTTTCTTTTAAAGATCATACGAACCGCTAAAAAAATAGACCCTTGTTGGTGGTTTTAATTGCAAGGTATTAAACACACGTCATACTATTAGTTTTGTGAATAAGACGGCATTAATGAAATCGTTTAGATTACACGCCGTGAACAAGCGCATTCATTGTCTGAACAGGGAGGATCAATGAAACGATGTTTTGTGATAATCTTCGTTATTAGGACATGCAAATGCTGAGGATTTTATTTTCTATCTTATTTGCATTCATTTTCTTACCGCATCTTGCTCATGCTGACCATAATGAGCAAAGTGTTTTAGTCACTGAAATCTCATATTTTCAGGAGCCTACTGACCAACCGCTAACGTTGTCAGAGGCGCAACAGTATTTTCAACACAAACCTACTACTGAGGCAGACAATAGTCTGCTTAACTTTGGTATTAGTGATAAGGCGAGTTGGGTAAGGCTTTCTGTAAACAGTATAGAGAAAGATGCTGTACATAGGCGATTAACCGCTGGACAGACATGGCTGGAAAGAGTGGATGTCTACTTAGCTAATGAAACACAGCTAAAGCATTGGTTCTCAGGTGATGGCGAAAAAGCGAATCATCATTTGGTGCCTGATGTGGGTATTGTTTTTGACCTCTTAGTTCCGCCGGGCGAGAGCACTATTCTTATCAG
The DNA here is from genome assembly GCF_058630515.1 of Vibrio sp. HM8-C. NCBI lineage: Bacteria > Pseudomonadati > Pseudomonadota > Gammaproteobacteria > Vibrionales > Vibrionaceae > Vibrio > Vibrio sp. HM8-C. The sequence goes on along the minus strand of NZ_JBMMKS010000006.1, from coordinate 187,943 downwards.
AGCTCAGTCATTTGATCCAATGACTTTGCCCATCGAACTTATTACCAACGAAGAAGCTCGTCAGAAAGACACCGTAAATCACGTAATGTCAGGAGTTTTGTATGGCATCTTGTTCGCGCTGGTGGGTTATAACATCATCCTATTTTTCACTTTGAAGCAGGCAGACAGCCTATATTATTGTCTTTATATTGCCTGTTTTGTCGTGATGAACTTAGGCTATAGCGGATATGCGTTTTTATGGGTTTATCCGAATTCGCCACTCGTTCAGAACTACAGTACGCTTTTCTTCATGGTGCTTCACGGAGTATGCGGGCTTATCTTCGTTTCCAATTTCCTGAATTTGCCAGAGCGTATGCCTAAGTTAGACCGAGCCATTCGTGTCTATATTACGTTTGGAATAGCAGCTATTACGGTGTTTGTTTTTTTACAAAAACATCTGCCAAGTGCCTTTTTGGCATTTGCATACCTATCAGTAACAACGTTAATTATGATTCTGATCGGCATTGCGAATCTTGGCAAAGTTCGAGATGCCCAGTATTTTCTACTGGCTGTGTCATGCAGCATGATAGGTCTACTGCTAACCACTTTATCTGTTTGGGGAGTAATTCCTTATACTTATCAAGGCTACAATGGTGCCGTCTACGGCGTTTTGCTCGAAGCTTTAATTCTGGCGTTTGTGTTAGCTAATCGATTGAAGTTAATAGAGAACGAACGTATTACTGCGAAATTTCTTTCTTCTTTTGATCCACTTACACAACTGTTTAATCGACACTCTTTCGTTCAGGCAGGAACAAAGATTTTACAAGATGGTGCAAGGTTTAAGGCGCCAGTAAGTTTTATCATTTTAGATATCGATTACTTCAAATCCGTCAATGATAATTACGGTCACCAAGTAGGGGATAGAGCGCTTTGTCATATCTCCAACCTGTTGCAAAAGTTCTGTCGAAACAGCGATGTAGTGGCGCGTTGGGGGGGAGAAGAGATGGTCATTCTGTTACCCAATACCGATATGACAGAAGCTCTAAGTTGTGCGGAGAATCTACGTTCAGTTATTGAAAATACGCCATTGAGCGTTGATGGAGAAGTCATTTCAATAACCGCTAGTTTTGGTATTTCGATTCGAATGAATGATGAAAGTCTCGACCAACTCTTTAAGCTTGCAGATAAACAGCTGTATATCGCAAAAAGTCGCGGGCGTAATCGCGTAGAACCTCAAAATCACAATTGTTCTGAGATCTATCTGAATAGTTAATACTTGTTTTCCCCTTTGGTTGACTATCTCTCAGTATCGGATATCGGATGCTTCCGACACGAAGAATAGAGATTTCACCTCTACATTCACTCCTTTAAGCGATATGGTGTAGCGCCTATTAAAACCAACAACTAAAGTTGATTATGCGACGAGTGAAAACTCACCGTTTAATTTTCGAAGTTAGAGTAATGCCGTGTCCGCTACATCATTTATTAATCGCCGTAAATCAACTCGCACTGAACTTAGGACAGTGGTAGCCGCTTCGTGTTTATTCAACCGCTGGTTTAAACCGGTAATTCCGGTACAGATTATCGATATCTCCAACCATGGTATGAAGATTTTTACCCAAGACTATTTAAAGCTATCCAATGCGTCTATGAGGATTGATGTATTAGGAGAAACCTTGCGCGGCAAAATTGTATGGAGAATTGAACGTAATGGAGGATACATGTGTGGCTTCATGGTACAGGAAGGACACGAGATCTCTGACGAAGATATTGACCATCTGGTTAACTTATAAAAATATCAAATATGCATAGCTATTTAATTGCTGAAGTCGAATTTTCATGTAAATGATTGTCTTATTTTTGAAACAATCGTTAATTATTCTCGATAGCGAGATAAAAATGCTGAACAATTTCAGCGCGCTATAAGCCTTGACTACAAAGACTTTAGTTCATTTCTCGCTCAAACCTTCTGTTTAAAATGGGGCATTTTCTCCTAAACGAGGGTGAGTTTTGGCATTGAAGATGCCTTGTTAATATGATTATTATTTTAACAATTTTGTCGATTAGCCCAAGTTGTCACATTAAAGTATGAAAGTTCTTATCTGCGATGATTCCGCATTAGCTCGCAAATCCTTAAGCCAGACTCTTGCTAATTTTTACAATGTTGAGATTTTGTTTGCGGAAAATGGCAGAGAAGCGCTTAACGTACTTTGTCAAAATCAAATCGATTTCGTGTTTCTTGATCTCACTATGCCTGTCATGGATGGCTATGATGTCCTCGGGGCATTACCTGTAAACTCATATCCAACTAAAGTGGTTGTCATTTCTGGTGATGTACAGAAAGCTGCGAAAGAGCGTTGTTTTTCATTAGGTGCTTCGGACTTCATTGAAAAACCTTTCAAAGTTGAGCAGCTTGAGTCTGTTTTTAAAGATACTAATGTTGAAAGTGCTTTCGTTCAGCGAGTAACAACAGAACCTCAAATCGATCCAGATTCAAAGTTTAGAGAGCTGACCAACATTGCGCTGGGCAAATGCGTTGCACTGATATCCGACAGTGTGGGTGATTTCATCAATATGCCGCTGCCTACGGTTGGCGTATTGGAGCCTTCTGACCTTGAAATGACGGTTCATGATGTTCTCTACCGAGACAGTGTAAACGCAGTGACTCAGCGCTTTACTGGCGCAGGTATTCATGGAGAATCACTCGTGACTATTCGTGGTCAGGAGTTTCCTAAAGTGGGAGAGCGTCTAGGTTATCCGTTACAGGACGCGACCAGCAACGAATCATTGCTTAACATTTCTAATCTCGCGGTATCAACCTTCTTGCGTGCTCTAGCGGAGCTTATTACTGTTAGCTTTACACTTCGTCAGCCCGTCCTGATCAACAGTTACGAGAAAGAATTGCTTGCTCTGCAAAAAATTAACAAGGCTGCATTTACTATTGAGTTTTCTTATTCTGCTGAAAACCTCGATTTCCAGTGTGACATTTTGCTGTTGATTGATATGGAATCGGTAAAAGTAATTTATAAAATGATGGAATCTTTCTGATGCCTAATTTGACTGTAAATATGCGAGATTTCCATTGGGGAATCCAAGCGTTAGATACGATTGACGTTGGATTGGTGGTGCTGGATGTCAATTATGAAGTGTGCCTATGGAATAGTTTTATGCAGAACTACTCTGGGGTCATATCGACAAAAATTATGGCTAAGAACCTGTTTGAAGTCGTGACAGATCTTCCTGAAGCATGGCTCAAGGCAAAAATTGATGCCGCTGTGAAATTGGATACTCGCACTTTCTCTCGTTGGGAAGATAGACCGTACGTTTTTCATTTCAAAAACTATTCACCTTATACTAATGAAAGCACAATCATGTATCAGAACATGGTTGTTACCCCTTTGAAGTCGCTCAATGGTGATGTCTCTCATGTGTGTATCATGATTCAGGATGTTTCAGACATCGCGAAGAACAAACTGCATTTGGAACAGTCGAACCAACACTTGTCGAATATGAGCCGTACGGACGGTCTCACACAGTTACTGAATCGCAGTTATTGGGAATCTTTGCTGATTCAAAAGTACGAGAAAATCAGCGCAACAGAGGACCCTGCATCACTGGTGATTTTCGACATCGACCACTTCAAGAAGGTCAATGATACTTACGGGCATTCAGCTGGTGATGATGTGATTCGTAAAACAGCGGAAATACTGCGTAAAACAGCCCGATCATCCGATCATTGCGGGCGGTATGGTGGCGAAGAATTCACAGTGCTTCTACCTAATACAACGGTAGACCAAGCGCGTTACTTTGCTGAAAGATTGCGTAAGCGTATTGAAGCAGAAGTCGTTAACACTGAGCAAGGTGAGATCAGATACACCATCAGTCTTGGGGTCTGTGCTTTTGATAAGAAATTTCGAACACACTCTGAGTGGTTAGAGCACGCAGATAAAGCGCTCTACGAATCCAAAGAGCAAGGTCGTAATCAAACTACGGTTGCAGCTTAAAGCCACATTCCTAAATACATTGTTGATAGCTAATCAAGAAAGCCAAATAGTCGAGCGAAACTATCTGGCTTTTGCTTTATCTGGCTTTTGTTTTATCTGGAAGTAGCACTGCGTAGTTTTGGTTTTTTCTGTGATAGCACTAAGCCGATAAATATTAATGTCAGAGCGGTATAGGTCGATGAACTGATGGAATCACCAAGTAACATCACACTTATGACCATGCCAAATACTGGTACGAGGTAGTTATTGAAAGAGGTGAAAGTCGCACCAACTTGCGCCAATAAGTTGTAAAGCAGGAAATAAGCAAAGCAGGTACAGGCAAGTGCCAAAATTAAGAGCGCAGACATGGAACGAGCATTGAAAGTAAAAGAGCTGACATCATCCACAATCAAAGCAATGGGCATAGAAAGCACTGCCGAACATATCAAAATTCCAGCGGCATTTGCCAATGGATTGTATTGAGTAATTTTACTTCTGCGAGCATAGACGGAAGAGACTCCGTAGCAGCACGCTGCAACGATAACAGCAAGTTGTGCCCATATATGTGTTCCAAATCCTTGCAACGCGTCAACGCCGATGAGCACCACCACACCACCGCCGCCAAGTATCACGCCCATAACCTTGTGTAACGACATCTTTTCATCGTCAGTGAGGTAATGTGCTGATATTAACGTCGCAAGAGGTATTAAGCCCATTAGCACTGAAGCTAAAGCCGCATCTATGTATTGCTCCCCCCAAGTAATTAAAAAGAATGGAACAATATTCCCCACAATGGCGACAACAGCATAGTGTTTCCACACTCTTAGCTCGGTTGGAATTTTGAGCTGAAAGGCATAAATGAATACCGACATAGCAATAGCTGACAAGGTTAAACGCATGGCAACCGTGAGGATAGGTGAGTAGCTTTCTAATACGATTTTGAGAAATGGAAATGAGCTTCCCCAAATGGCTGCCAATAGGAGAAGCATCAAATAGTGCTTGCCTTTTACCTGCATCTTATTAATCCGTTATGTCCATTACAAAGAGCGTACAGCTCTAGACGCTTGGTCGTAAAAGCCTGAAAGCGTGCGCATCATAGTTGCAATGTCGCTCAATTGATCATTCATTCCCATACGTTTGATCACATCCACCAAGCACTGTTCTCTAACGTCTTTATAGCGATTACAAAAATCCTCGCCGCTTTGAGTGACATTGTAGAAAGTATCTTTACCTTGTCTCACTCCTTCAACTAACTGAAGTTTAACAAGCTTTCGCACGGAATAAGCGACAGTATGTAAATCATCGATGTTGAGAGTAAAAGCCACGTCAGTGATACGTTTTGGACGATTACGGTGGTAGATGTTATGTGCCACCATAATATCGAGAGGGCTTAGCTCAGGCATTCCAGCTGTTGTACTGCATGACTGCATCCAGCGATGGAAAGCATTGTTCATCATCGTCAGTGCATATTCAAACTCACTAACGCTTGACCCCTCTTTACTCGCTAGGTGAGAAGAAGACACAATCGGCATTCTGTTTTTGTTGGTGTTTGAATCATTCATCAGGTTGTTCCTGTTAATTTTGCGTCATGCTCATTGGTAGCCAAGTCACCAGTTGTGGGAAGAGGGTGACGATCACAACGGCAGCCAATAGCACGAAGAAAAATGGCAATGCTGCTTTGGCGATATAAAGAATATTTCTGCCCGTTAAGCTTTGAATTACAAATAAATTGAAGCCGACAGGAGGCGTAATTTGCGACATTTCGACCACTAAAACGATGTAGATACCAAACCACAGCGGGTCAATACCTGCCTGAACTACCATCGGGAGTACAACAGATGTAGTTAGTACAACCACCGAAATACCATCTAGGAAACAACCCAGAATCACGAACAGAATCGTTAAATAAACCAATAGCATGTATGGCGAAAGCTGCATAAGAGCAATCTCTTCTGCCAGCATTCTTGGTAATCCAATAAAGCCCATCGTGACAGTTAGGAATGCAGCACCAGCAAGAATGAAGATGATCATACATGAGGTTTTTACTGCACCCATTAAACTTTGAGTAAAGGTCTCCCAGTTCAGTGTGCGGCTTGTTAACGCTAAAACTAATGAGCCTAAAACGCCAAAAGATGCGGCTTCAGTAGGGGTAGTAATACCTGCGTAGATAGAACCTAGTACAAAGATAACCAAACATATAATTGGCAGTAGTTTGAGCAAACCACCAAGCTTGTCTTTCAGCGTATAAATCACTTCATTTGGCGGCGTTTCATGTTTATTACGCAGAGACCAAAAAGCGGTGTAACCCACAAACATCAGGAGCAGCATGATGCCTGGGATAGCACCAGCAATAAATAGGCGAGCAATAGAGACTTCTGCAGAAACACCGTAAACGATAAGGATGATCGACGGTGGAATTAAAAGTCCCAATGTTCCAGAACCTGCCAATGTGCCAATAGACATCTTGTCGGAATAACCTTGGCGCTTAAGCTCTGGTAAGGTCATTTTGCCTATGGTTGCTGCTGTCGCAGCGGAAGAGCCAGAAACCGCTGCAAACATACCGCAGCTCAGAATGTTCACATGGAGTAATGAGCCCGGAAAACGGCTTAGCCATGGGGTTAAGCCTTCGAATAAATCTTTTGATAGACGTGTGCGAAATAGAATCTCACCCATCCAAATAAACAGCGGTAAAGCTGCTAGAGACCAGTCTGAAATCGCTCCCCATGTTGAGGTCGCGTAGATAAGACCGAAGGAATCATTGCCTAATAACAGCATTCCGACTATCCCAACGGATATCAACGACAAAGCAACCCAAGTCCCACTGGCTAGCAAAGCAAAAAGAACAATAATGGAAACTATGCCGATATAAATTTCGCTCATTTCGTTGCTCCTTGCTCCACACACTCCACATTAAGATCAATTGGCTCAGCTTCTGCCAGCTCTTCCTCTTCAGATTTAGGTATCATTTCTAAGCCTAAGAAGTGACGAACTGTAGTATCAATGACTGAGATAGCAAAGATGATGCTACCAATCGAGACGGGTAACTGAACGATCCATAAAGGCATCGGAATGTAGCCGTGGGTGACTTCTTCAAATTCCCAAGATTCCCAAACCATAAAGCTGAGTTGGTAACTCAAGTAGCTGACTAAAACAGAAGCGAAAAGAAGAATAGTGCGTTCGACAAAGACAAGTGTGTTTGGGTTGAGCTTTTGCAAAAACAAGCTCACACGAATATGGGAGCCGCTACGAAAAGAGTAGGCAAGAGCCAAAAAGCTTGAGGCCGCCAATAGATACCCTGCAATGTCACCACTGGATGGAATCACCACACCAAACCATCGGCCTGTAACCCGAACCAGTATGGTAATACAAATGATGACAATACAGACGCCGGAAATAGCTCCGGCGAATCGGTATAGGTTGTCGAGCATCCTTCTCATAGTCGAACTCCCTGTTCTTACTACAGATTATTTTTGATAAGCAGCAAGTACCGCTTTACCACTCTCTCCAGCTTCCGTGATCCACTCTTGAGTCATGGTATCTCCCACTTTTTTAAGTGCTTCCATTAGTTCAGGAGTCGGTTGAGCAACAGTTATGCCGTTTTGAGCGAGTTCTTTAGTTTTCTCAACGGTTTCAGTCTTAGCCATTTCCCAACCGCGTGCTTCTGCAGATTTCGCAGCTTCAAGCAAATCAGCCTGTACTTCTTTAGGTAAGCGCTTGAATGAACGTTGGTTGACGATCACCATGTTCTTTGGAATCCACGCTTGAACATCGGTGTAGTTGCTGAGGTAATCCCAAGACTGACTGTTCACGCCTGTAGTAGGAGAAGTGATCATCATGTCAACGATACCTGTTGAGAATGCTTGTGGGATCTCCACGTTTTCAACTGTTGTTGGTGTTGCATCCAACAAAACGGCTAAGCGAGACTGAGTAGGGCTATAAGCACGCATTTTAGCGCCTTTGATATCATCAACAGAGCTGATTGGTTTCTTACCGTAAATCCCTTGCGGTGGCCAAGGCACAGAATAAAGTAGCATCATGCCTTCTTTATTCAATTTTTCTTCAATCGCTGATTTAGAAGCAGCATAAAGCGCTTTTGCTTGATCGAAGTTGGTTGCAAGGAAAGGGATGTTATCAAGCTTATAAATCGGGTCACTATTACCCAAAATCCCGATAAATACTTCGCCAATTGGGACTTGCTGAGTGCGAACTGCACGTGCAATTTCTGGGTGTTTAATGAGTGAAGATCCTGAGTGAACAACAATCTCAAGTTCACCGTCGGTGGCTTTTTTTACATCTTCAGCAAACTGGACGATGTTTTGCGTGTGGTAAGTTGCATCAGGATACGGTGTTGCCATATCCCAGCGAGTAGCTGCGTAACTGGAACCAGTCGTTGCAACCAGCGCGAGCGTGATCAGTGATTTCTTTAACAAAGGTTTCATCATGGCCTGTTCCTCGAAAGTATTTCCTTGGCTATGTTGTAAAATCCGATTTTTCTACACTAAAACTGCGTGTTACATCAAAAATCCATGAGTAATCGTTTTTCACAATAACGATAAATAAACAAATTGACAACATTTAAAAAGCAATTACGATTTAAATTGCATGCAAATTGTATTTGATGGGTAAAGAATGCTCTTGAAAGTATTCTTGCGCTTCAATATAAAAAGAGAGTTTTAGGGAGAATGCTCGATGAAATTGAATTGTGATCTGGGAGAAAGCTTCGGTAGCTGGGTAACTGGCATGGATGACGAAGTAATGCCTTATGTTGATATGGCCAATATTGCCTGCGGGTTCCATGCTTCTGACCCAGACGTGATGGCGAAAACCATTCAAAGTGCGGTTAGATATGGAGTGGCTATCGGCGCTCACCCTGGATATGACGATAAAAAGGGATTTGGTCGTCGTTCAATTCCTCACACTCACAGTGAACTGAAAAACTTAGTGGCTTACCAAGTCGGCGCAATGATGGGGATGTGTCTGCTCTACGGAGCAAAGGTTGAGTACATCAAGCCTCACGGAGCGTTGTACAACGACATGATGAGCAATGTTGCGGTATATAAAGCGATTGTTGAATGTATTTCCCAAGCCAAATTTGGATTACCGCTGATGATTTTGGCCAAAGTAGATAACGAAGAATATCAAGCAATCGCAGATGAAGCAGGAGTAGAACTGCTGTTTGAAGCGTTTGCTGACCGCGCTTATACCAATGAAGGCACGCTGTCATCACGCAGTTTACCGGGTTCTGTACATCATGATCCCCAGCTCATCATCAATCAAGTGGAACAACTTGTCACAAAAGGTACTGTTACCACTATTGATGGTAAAGAACTTAGCCTGAAAGCCGACACCATCTGCGTGCATGGTGATAATCCAGAATCTATTAATACTGTTCAACTGCTGCGCAAAGTGATTGACCGATGAAGGTAGAGGTTTGTCGGGTATCCGAGACAAGTTTAATTATCTATTTTGGTCATTCGATTGATTTGCAGTTGATAGAGCGAATTGCTCTGTTTAGCCATGCGGTACAAGAAAAGTATCAAGGCAAAATATTTGAAGTGATCCCTTCATATACAACGCTGCTCATCGAATATCACCCTTTAAAAGTCGATGTCGAAGAACTCATGGATTGGTGCCAATATCAGGCGGATAAAATGGCTCATAGTAAGGCAATGATCAGCGAGTCGAAAACAGTGACTTTTCCCGTTTACTATCATCCTGAAGTTGCGCCAGATTTGGAACGCATTGCGCGAGAAAAGCAGCTAAGCGTTCAGCAGGTCATCGATATCCATAGCCAGAACGAGTACACCGTCTGTGCGATTGGTTTCGCGCCGGGTTTTGCTTTTCTAGGCTCTGTAGATCCTAAAATCGCTACCCCTCGTCGTTCAGAGCCTCGTCTTAAAGTCGCAAAAGGCAGTGTGGCCATTGCTGATGAACAGACTGCGATTTACCCGCAACAAACACCGGGTGGTTGGCAGATTATCGGTAATTGTCCAGTGGATCTGTTCAACATCGAACATGACCCAATGATGCCATTTGAAGTGGGGGATAAGGTTCGCTTTGAACCTATTTCAAGAGAGCAGTTTTTGGCATTGGGAGGTGTGCTATGAGTGGTTTGCAGGTCATCTCATCGGGAATGCTAACTCTTATTCAAGATCTTGGTCGATTTGGAGTGGCTCGCCATGGACTAAGTGTCGGAGGACCGGCGGATCTTCATGCGCATTGCTGGGCTAATAAGCTGCTTGATAATCCAGTAAATGCTTCTGTACTCGAAATCACAATGGGAAATGCTTGCTTTCAGGCATTAGAAGACACGTTATTGTCGCTGACAGGTGCGCAGACCAATGCACAGATAGATGGTGAAACTCTTTCGACATGGCGCAGCTTTCTTTTGCGTAAAGGTCAGACGCTCAAATTGGGTTACGCCAAAACGGGCTTTCGTTGTTATTTAGCGGTTGCTGGAGGTTTTGATGTACCAAAACTGTTTGGCAGCAGTGCGACAGTCGTTCGTAATCAGCTTGGTGGCCTTGAACAGGCCTCTGGTAGAGCGATTCAAAAAGGCGATATTTTACCTGTTTCTAATCTGAGTACGCAAAAAGCAGAAAAGTTTAACTGGGTTCCAAGGCCATTTATTCCCAAATATGCTAATGAAGTCAGTTTGGCTGTGATTGAATCTTACCAATCACATCTATTTAGTCATTTGGCAAAACAGACCTTTTACGCGAAACCGTATGAGATTAGTGATAAATCCGATCGTATGGGTATCCGATTACAAGGTAATGCGGTGCCGATGGGAATGAGCGGCGTAATTTCGGAAGGAATTGCTTATGGCTCGATTCAGTTTCCGTCTAATGGGCAACCCATTATTCTGCTTAATGATCGCCAAACACTCGGTGGATACCCAAAAATTGGCTGCGTCTCAAAAATGAGTTTAATGAAACTCGCACAGGCAAGACCGGGCAGTGTGATTCACTTTTATAGAGGCGATTTAGCCCTCGAAACACAGGCGTACTGTGAGTTTCTTAATTACTTTTCTCTATAGCTAAATATTACGTAGCCAACAATTTTCCTTACAGGAGTCACCTTATTACGAAGCTGACTCCTTTTTTAATTTTCTTTTTAAATATCAGATGTTTTTATATTTCTTCCTAACCCAAAGTAGGATGTTTTGTGTTAAAAAAGTGTTACATTTTGCATATGACAGTAGATACATATTTAGTCGTAGTGACTTGCACCCTTCAGTAATCCGAACTAGACGTTTAAAGGTATAAAACTAAAAACCGTACATTGGTTCATAAAACGAAGGTTTAGAGAAATGTCAGATGGCCGCTTCGTCTTTGCAGACGATCCAAGTAGTACTGAATCAATTAGTACTCTGGAGTATGAAATCCAACCAAGTTGGAAAGTACTTACAGTTGATGATGACCAAGGTTATCAGCAGTCGCTTATCTATAGTTTGAACGACCTAGAGGTAAACGGGCGCTCTGTAGAAGTACTTTCAGCCAACTCAGCAACGGAAGCTGCATATGTTCTATCGCAGCACCACGACATTGCATTAATTTTGCTTGATGTGGTGATGGAGCAAGATGATGCAGGTCTTCGCCTTGTTGAAACTATCCGTAACGTTCAAGGAAATGCACTGGTTCGTATCATTTTATTGACTGGTCAACCGGGTTTTGCGCCACGTAAAGATGTGTTGCTCCAATATGACATCAATGAATATTGGAACAAATCAGAAGTTGACCACGAAACATTAAAATCGATTGCTGCTGCCAACTTTCGCTCTTGGCAATCTATGTATGAATTGGATAAAGCCAGATTGGGGTTGCAATTGGTGGTTGATGCTTCTCGTAATATTGCCAGCAAATATGACACCAACACCTTTATCCAGGTGGTGATTAAGGAAATTGTCGGGCTTTTTGGTGGCTATGGAGAACCCATTCTCTGTGTTTTGCGTGTCGATAAGGATACCTCATTCGAACATGCACCGATTATTGCCTCTTCAGGAATTCACGGTGTTGAGCCCGGAAATACCTTAACGGAAGAGCTGAGATCAGAGTTTGAAGAACTGAGCCAAGAGGCTGTAGCTCATCAGAATCACAAATTTAAAAACAACCTATCTGTATTGTACTTTTCAGGTGACAGCCACGGCAGTTACTACTACTTAGTATTAGCTGAAAGTAAGCAATGCCTAAGCGAATATCATATTCGCCTGTTGCAGGTTTTCAGTGAGAACATCAGTTCGGGTTTTATGCAGATAGCGTTAGTGAATCAGCTCTCGAAGTTGGCTTATCAAGATATTGATCTAGAAGTGAAAAACCGAAATTGGTTGCTTCGTGAGCTTGATGTAATGAATCAGGACGAGATCAGCCAACTAGAAATGCTGGTGGTTGAATTGGATGACTATGACACTCATGCTATTTCATTCAATCAACAGTCCTTGATGGAACTAGTCGGATTGGTTTGCCAGCGGCTCGCTGATACTTTTCACAGTTCATCTGTCATCACTCGTGTTGGGTCAGATCGCTTTGCAATGCTATATAACAAGTCGTTTTCACTGTCCGATGATGAACTGATGAACTTATCGAACTCTTCATACTCAGTGGGCGGATTTCAAGTTCGCTGTACCCTTACTTTTGCAAGAGTTGAATTAAGCTTGTTAGCAACTTATTCAGCACAACAAATATTACATATGGCACGCAGCTTACTGTGTTGCGCTCGTGACCATAAAATGCAGATAGTGGCGTATGAGCCTTCCTATCGAGATAACCTTATGCGTGACTATCAAATCCTAGGGGATTTGAAAGCAGCAATAGATAGCGATGAGTTTTATGTCGTTCTGCAACCTAAATGTGACCTTAGAACGGGACGAGCAGTGGGCTTGGAAGCGTTGTTGCGTTGGAAAAAGCAAGAAACCATGATTCCACCAAATATCTTTATTCCAATAGCCGAACGCAGTGGCTTGATTAATAAGCTTGATGCCATCGCTGCAAAATTGACGTTCCAAGCACTTCATGTACTCGATGATGCAGGTTTTAGCCTGCCAACTTCAATTAACGCAACGGTTAAAGATCTAACTGATCCAGACTATATTGGTCTGCTATTGGATTTGGTAAGAGGTGAAGGTTTAAACCCGGATTTGATTGAAGTGGAAATCACCGAAAGCCAAGCTATGGAATCTTATTTAGAAATCAAACCGATCTTAGACCACTTACATAACGCAGGGATAAAAATCAGTATCGATGACTTTGGAACAGGCTATTCCTCGCTTTCACATATCTCGCAGCTTGCCGTTGATACCATAAAAATTGATATCTCTTTTGTTCGACGTCTTCATGAAGATATGGCTAGTCAACAAGTGGTTGAACTGGTTATGAGTTTGGCGAACTTATTTGATTTTTCTGTCGTCGCAGAGGGCGTTGAGACGGATGCACAACGTAATGCGTTGCTAGAAAAAGGATGTACCATCGGTCAAGGTTATTTATACGCTAAACCTATGGTGACCGACGAATTATTGGATTGGTTAAAGCAGAATAGATCTGATTGTAACGAATGAAAGTACGAAAGTTAGAACGGTCATTTCGACGAAACATATTGCTGTTGTTCTTATTTGGTCTGGTTATTTGTGGAATGCTGGGGGGATTGTTATATCGAAACGATATCAATCATCGTTTGGATACAGTCTCAATAGAGCAACAAAGAAAGATTGCCCAAGCCGAAGTTTTGTGGGGGCAAAATATCGGTGATATTCGGCATACCATAAAAATTCTTTATCGGTCCCCTGCATTCAACTATGCACTAGCTGTTGAAAGAGAAATCAATACCGATTTAATTCAACGCATATTCATCTCGTATGCAGAGAGCGTGGATTCCTTGATGCAAGTTCGTTGGCTTGACGAAGAAGGCTTTGAAAAAGTTCGGGTAGATATCAAAGATGGGCAGGTAATTCCAGTCGCAGAAGACGCACTGCAAAACAAAATGAGCCGCTACTACGTTAAGGAGGGTTTAGAGGCTGATGTCGGGAAAATATATCTTTCGAATATCGACCTTAATGTTGAAAACGGAGCGATTGAAGTGCCGTTTAAACCAACCATTCGCGCGTCAATTAAGACCGGACCCGAAAACGGATTGCGTGCTGGGTTATTGGTTCTTAACTACGACATTGGCGAGCTCCTTGAAGTGATTCGCACCTTTGACTCGGATAGAGTAACTCTACAAATCATTGATAAAGATGGTTTCTGGTTAAAGAACGGCGACCAAAACCTAGAGTGGGGGCGGGATTTGAAAAATGACACTCACAATATAGCCGTGCAAAATCCAGAAATTTGGTCGCTAATCAACAAGCAAACCTCTTTAAGCCAGTATTCACACGCTTCAGGATTTATTAGTTATGAGTGTAATAACTTGGTTGGCAGTTTTTTTTCTGTGGACATTACTAGTACTCCTTCATTGTGTTTTTTGGCAAGCACATCTGCATCTGTAATGACTCAGTTAAGAATTGACGCGCTGATTCCATCTCTCTCTGTATGCGTGACAATCGTGTTGTTTGGTATTTTTATCCTTCGGCGCGAATGGGATTTAAAAATGCAGCTTATTGGTGTTTACAGAGAGCAAGAAAGGGATAAGCAGAAAATTGAAGAGGCTTATGAGAACAATCGAAATCTATTGCAACAGCAACAACTTCTGCAAAATGATCTCGTGGAATCACGTAAGCTATCGGCGTTGGGGATGATGGTAGCAGGTGTTGCACATGAGCTAAATACACCCATTGGTACTGCAATATTGGCTGCTTCTCGGCTCAAATCTGAACATAAGCGTTTAGCCACAGCAATGTTAGAAGGTTTGAGTAAAAGTGCACTTGAGCAGTATTTAGTATCGACCAAAACAGGCTTAGAGTTGGTAGAAAAAAGTCAGAAAAAGGCAGCGGAATTGATTCGTAGCTTCAAACGTTTGGCGATAGATAGGGTTAGAGAAGATGTTGTTTCTTATCGATTAGATGTTGTAATCAAAGACCTGATTGCCACACTCTCTCCCCGTTTTAAAGAGAGCCAGATAGAGTTTGATGTGCATGTGGAACCTATAGATATGTTAGGTACACCGGGCGTAGTGTCGCATGTTGTACAAAATCTTATGGTCAACGCGATGCAGCATGCTTTCAAAAAGGAGATAGGCGGTAAGCTCAAAATAAGCGCAGGTTTGTGTGAAAACTCAAAGGATGTACTTATCCAAGTATCTGATAATGGTATGGGGATTGATCCGGAAATCTTACCAAATCTGTTTGACCCTTTTGTGACAACCAATAGAGCAGAAGGGAATACAGGCTTAGGTATGCACTTTGTTCACCAATGGGTGACAAGCTCAATGCAGGGAATGATTTCTGTTGAATCGGAACTGAGCAAAGGTACAACGTTTACAATTAAACTACCCAGACACTATCAGGAACAAGAAGAGATAGGGATTAGTTAGTTTTGATACTTGGGTTAAACCAATCAGTTTCGGTTGGCTACAGAGTCGCGAGTCACCAATTTACCTGTTACCAATGGCTTTTTGTCTGTTCCTCTACCACTTAAACAAGCATCTAATTGATCCATCGCTAAGTTAACTAATTGCTCCGAAGGATAGCTTATACACGTCAGTTGCGGATTCAACTGGCTGGCGAGTTGAGAGTCTTCTAGAGAGATAATAGAAACTTCATTCGGTGTTGCTAAGTTAAAATCACGCAGCAAATTCATTGCTACCGCAGCTTGGCTGTCACGCATCACCACAATCGCTGTAAACGGACTGTAGCTATTGAGCAGCGCCATTATTGATTGTTCAGTGTTGTTATTTGCCGTCACAATCAGTTGGCGGTTCACTGGCATCGCTAAGTTCTGCAAACAGGTTTTATAACCTTCCAGTACATGCTGCGAGGGGGCGTGTTCATCATCAAGAACTAAGGCAATAGATGTATGACCTTTACTTGAAAGGAAACGGCAGGCACTTTCGGCTGCGAATTTATAATCGTAGCCAATTGAAAAAGGAGACTCTGAAGTACCATCGATAGAGATGATCTTGTCACTTTTAATGTGAGAGCTGTTGCCACCAAGAGTGATGATTGCATCACAGTGGCTTTGCATCAGTTCTTCAATCAGATGAGATTGCTCTTCCGCTGATTCAGCAAATTGAACCAGCATGTGTTTACCTTTTTGCTTCAGGGATTTAGACAGTAAAGGCAAGTAGGTGGAAACTTGTCCTGCATCGCTTGAAGAAAGAATAACACCGATATAATCAGAACGTTGATTCGCTAGAGATTGAGCAGCGGCATTCGGGCGATAATTGAGTTCTTCTGCGGCACGCAGAACGGCTTCGCGGCTTTCAGCTTTTACACCTCGGCTACCACTCATTACGCGTGAAACAGTCGCTTTCGACACGTTTGCAAGTAAAGATACATCGGTAATCGTTGCCATCAATTAATAACCTTAAATTTGCTCAAATTTTCATAAATAGGAAAACGGTTCCAAAAGTTTTCATAGTTTACTCTTTCTAGTACATACAGCTCAAGTTTTGTTTGGCTTTTAAGCGTTGAGAATGAAAGGCTTTGTAAAAGTGCAGCCCGATATGGGCACGAGCTGCACAGGTTTGGTTTTTAAATTAAGCTGCTGAAACTTTCTTATGTAAGTCGATAAGTTCAGTCACGAGCTCTTTGGCTAACATTGATGTCATCAAATGATCTTGGGCGTGAACCAAGATCAGCGTCATCCTTGTTTTTCCTGTGCCTTCATCCGCTTCTATCAGCTGTGTTTGAACAAGATGAGCTTGATTGGCAAATTGTTGCGCTTCTTTGAGCAAGCCTTCAGCTTCAACAAATTCACCATTTTTCGCATGTCTTAACGCTTCGTAGCAAAGGCTGCGGGATTGTCCTGCGTTAATGATGATACCCATAACTTGTTCTTCTAAATCTATATTTTCCATGGTGTTGCCTTTAATTATTCTTCAATAAGTCTGCTATGACGTTGTTAGCGAAATCTATGTGTCGCTTGGTTTTGTATTGAACCGTGTTGTAGTGATTAGTGTTTCAACACTAAGTGTTTAGAAGCCATTGTTTTTAGAGACTTCAGCAAACCATTCGCCGCTTTTCTTTACTGAACGTTTTTGGGTCTTGAGGTCGAGTTGATAGAAGCCATAGCGGTTTTTGTACGCGTTAGCCCAAGACCAGTTATCGATGAACGTCCATAAGTGGTAGCCAAAGCAGTTCGATCCTTCCTCAATACCTTTATGAAGCCACTCAAGATGACCACGAATAAAATCGATTCGGTAATCGTCCTGAATTTGTCCCTCAACCAAGAATTTCTCTTCGCCTTCAACGCCCATGCCGTTTTCAGAGATGTAACAAGGCAAATTGCCATAGTTTTCACGCAGGTTAGTTAAGATGTCGTAGATTCCCTTTTCGTAAATTTCCCAACCTCGGTGAGGGTTCATTTTGCGTCCCGGCATTTCATAGTAATCGAAGAAAAACTCTGGCATGAACGGGGCGTCAGGGTGCACTGCATTCTCACGAGCTTTTACGCGTCGTGGCTGATAGTAGTTGACACCCAGTACATCAACTTTACCTTTGGCAATCAGTTCGCAGTCACCATCTTCTATCACAGGCATCTGATCATGTTGCTTAAGTAACTCAATCAGTTCCTGCGGGTATTCGCCTTTCACTGCTGGATCTAAAAAGCTGCGGTTAAACATTAAGTCACAGATGTTCGATGCTTTTAAATCTGCTGGATGCTCAGAGCGTGGGTAAGAAGGTGTAAGGTTTAAAATGATACCTATCTGACCATCGCTATTGAGTGCGCGATATTTCTCAACTGCTTTCGCATGAGCAAGAATTGTGTGGTAGGCGACGGTTGCGGCGCGTTTGAAATCAACCACGTTAGGGTAGTGGAAGTCATAGAGGTAGCCGCCTTCTACAGGCACAATGGGTTCGTTGAATGTGAACCAATGCTTAACTCTGTCACCGAATAATTTGAAGCAAATTTCAGCGAATGATGCGTAGGCATCCAAAACTTCTCGGTTTTCAAAGCCGCCAATATTTTGCATCTCTAAAGGCATATCAAAATGATAGAGACAGATAAAAGGCTCGATTTCTTGGGTAATCAGTTCATCTATTACTTTGTTATAAAACTCAACGGCTTCTTGATTCACTTCGCCTGTGCCATTGGGAATTAACCGTGACCAAGAGATGGAGGTTCTAAAACTGTTATGACCGATATCTTTCATCAGTTGAATATCAGATTTGTAGTTTTCGTAGAATGTTGAGGCATCCGTGGCGGAAACACCGTTGTGGAAGCGGTTTGGTTGTTGTTTAAACCAATGATCCCAGATGTTCTCGCCTTTACCACCGGAAAAAGCGGCACCTTCGGTTTGTGTGGCTGACGCTGCGCTACCCCAGCAAAAATATTCGGGAAATTGAAAGTTCATTTTGTAAGTCCTTTGCGAGGGCAGAAAGCTCTGCCCTCAATAGATGAAAATGGAAATTGATGAAGTCTGGTTAAGCTGTGACAGGTTGTTTCTTAGCTTCGCTTTGGGCGTTACTTTGTTCTTCTTGCTCAAGCAAAGTTTTTTCATACGCCTTCAGGAATGGGTAGTACATAACAGCAGAAATCAGCATACATACACAGCACATGATGACAGGACTAAACGCCCAGTTTGCAGCCCAAGAAGCACCGATTGGGCCTGGAGTTGTCCATGGTGTAAGCGATACAACACGAGCGACTAAACCACTATCAAGAGCCAACCATGCCAAGGTGGCATTGATCATCGGAATGAAGACAAATGGTAAGAAGAACACAGGGTTCATAATGATTGGCGCACCAAACAGCACTGGTTCGTTAATGTTAAACAGCGCTGGCACACAACCCAGTTTACCAATGGTTCTCAAATGGATTGCTTTACTGCGAATCAAGAGGAAAGCCAGCGGTAGAGTTGAACCTACGCCACCGATAAGTAGGTAGTGATCCCAAAAGCCCTGTACAAAAATATGAGGAATTGCTTCACCTGCGGCCATCGCAGCTTGGTTTACTGATAAATTCGCCATCCAAAATGGGTTCATAATACCTGTGACAATCAAAGAGCCGTGAATACCTGCAAACCACAAAATGTTACAGATAAAAACCGCTAGAAGTACGGCTGGGAGAGAGTCAGAAGCTGAAACTAATGGCTGCAGTAACGACATGATTGCTTCAGGGATGATCATGCCAGTTTGCGCTTCAATGAATAGGTTCAAAGGATGGAGCGTTAGAATGATCGCTAAAACCGGAATTAGAATTTCAAATGATCTTGCAACACCTGTTGGTACTTCTGGTGGTAGTTTGATAGTGATGTTGTTGCGTTTTAGATAGGCATACAACTCTGTCGAGTACAACGATGTAATGATTGCTGTGAAGATACCCTGACCTGAGAAGTATTGCATAGAAATCGTACCATCCTTCAAAGGCGCTGCCACAAGAAGGAATGACATCAGTGCCAATAGGCCCGTAGTTACAGCATCAAGATTGTGATGTTTTGCAAGGCTTGAACCTATACCAACGGAAATGAATATGGTCATGACCCCCATACTGAGATTGAATGGCAGCATCAACTCTTCACGGTAAGTTGAAGAGAAATTTAACCATGCTCGTGCAAATCCCCAAGAGGTGTCAGGAGAAAATGGAGGAAAGATAAACACCAGCATAAATGAACCAACAATCATAAATGGCAGTGCGGCGATGAAGCCATCGCGAATTGAGGTAACGTATTTTTGTTGACCAATTTTACCTGCAATCGGTGTTACTTTTTGCTCGATAACATTGACCATTTTGTCGTATAAAGCGCTCATGATTTGTATCTCGTATTGAATAATAAAAAGAGTTCGGTGCGAAAAGTTAATCAACGGAGCATTAATGGGTAGGTTGATTAACGGTGTAGGGGATAGCACCGAACCGTAAGTTAATTAATAAGTTCCAGTGCGAAATCTAAAACCTTGTCTCCCTTTTGCATGCCGTAATCCATCATGTTGATGGGCTCAACTTTGATGCCGTATTGATTGGCAACTTGTTGAAGATCGTTTTGCATGTATTTCACTTGGGGACCAAGAAGTACTACTTGGTAGTTCGCTACTTGATCTGCAAATTCGTTAGTACCAAACGCTTTTATTTCTGCTTCTATTCCGCGTTCCTGAGCAGAAGCCAGCATCTTTTTGACTAGCAGTGAAGTCGACATTCCTGCTGAGCAACAAAGCATTATTTTTTTCATTTTCGTTTACTCCTTACGTTCTTGTTACCGCGTTACTATGCGCTTTTGGAAATATAATGGAAACCGGTTTCCATTATATTTCCTTTGAGGCGTGAAAGTGATCACTGTATTTGATTAATAGGGACATTTTTTCGTGATTAAGATAACGAATTATCCTAGGTCGTTTCCAAAGTAGAGTTATCAATAAAGCGGAGGTTAATAAGCGTTAACTGAGAAAATAATGGGTTTAAATTTATGTGGTTAGGCTTTTGTTGTACTCAGTTGCCAAATTGTGTGTTCAAACCGTCAAAAAATGACAATCGGTTTCCGAGCTATGAAGAAGGTAGGGTATCCTAAGGTTAAGTCTCTTATACGGTAATTACCAAATGAACCATGTCATCATGAAAGTGTTTGCTTCACAGGTTGAACAAATTATGAATCCTGTGGCAAAGCTCCTAACGCGTAGCCAACATTTGATGGCTTTGCGAGATGGTTTTCAGTTGGCAATGCCGTTTATTGTTGTGGGATGTATTTTTGTTCCCATGATATTTCCGCCTTTTGCGGATGCCGAATCTCGCTTCTCGGTGTGGTGGTTTGCACTTGCCACTTCGTTAAGACCAATCCTTTTGCCCACATATCAGGTGACGCTGGGTGTGGTTGGAATCATAGTGGCATTTGGTATTGCTGCGAGCCTTGCTAAGAATTATCAGTTACCCGAGCGCCTTTCAGGTTTAACTGGTTGTATCGCTTTTCTATTGTTGGTTGGCTTTCACGACATGGGACCAGGATACATTCGTTATTTAGGTGGTTCAGGATTGTTCACCGCAATTATCGCAAGTATCTATTCTGTCGAAGTAATTAAATTTTTTGTTCGAAAAGGGTGGTACATCAGAATGCCAGAAGATGTACCTCTCCTAACACAACAGAGTTTTAAGTTGATGATTCCCATTTTTGTGGTTGTCACAACTTTATCGATGTTCAACGCTTGGGTTGATGGTAAGTTTGGCGCCCATCTACCTCAACTTATAGAAGCCGCTTTTCGCCCATTAATTCTCGCATCAGACAGTTTAGCTGCTGTTCTAATTTCTATTTTGATTTGCCAGTTATTGTGGTTTGTCGGGATTCATGGCGCATTAATTGTTACTGGAATAATGAACCCATTTTGGACCTCAAACTTGTTAGAGAACCAATCTGTGTTGGAGCAAGGTTCTGCGGTTTTGCCACACATATATCTCACCGCATTCTGGGATTTTTTCATCTTAGTTGGCGGTGTAGGTTCGACGTTGCCACTAATCTATTTGGCGATTAAGAGTCGATCTAATCAATTGAAATCAGTAGGTAAAATAGGTGTCATTCCGTCGATATTTAATATCAACGAGCCGATACTGTTTGGTTTCCCTATCATTATGAACCCATTATTTTTGCTGCCCTTTGTCTTTATTCCAATGATCAATGCGACCATTGCGTGGTTCTTGAGCTCTGCACACATCTTAGATCGCGTGGTGTTGATGATTCCTTGGTCTGTACCTGCGCCAATCGGTGCAGCATGGGCGGCAAATGGTAGTATCGTTAATGCTTTGATGGTGATTTTTGCGATGGTGAATGCGTACTTCTTGTATCTACCATTCTTCCGAGCGCATGAGAAGATTTTGGTCGAGCAGGAAAAAGAAAGAGCAGAACGGATTCGTAATCGCTAGTTCTGCTCTTATTCGAGATTAAGTGAGGAAAGTGGCGTAACAGAGCTAGTTGCTATTAGCTGCTTTTCTTACTCATTGTCACCATATAGATACCGCTACAAACCAATACGAGTGCAGCGATGTTCTTCCATTCCATAATGGTTTCACCAAGGAATATTGAAGAAAGACCACTACCAAATACAGGTACTAAAAAGTTGAAAATGGTTACCGTGCTGACAGGGTTATGTTTCAGCAACACACTCCAGAGAGCAAACGCGGCAGAAGATAAACAAGCGAGATAGAGAAGCAGTGCAATGCTGGCTAAATCGAAGTTGCCTGAGTGACCGCCAAAGACAAAACCTACGCACAATAGCGCTAGGCCACCAATAGCCAACTGCCACGCTGTCATTACCATTGCATCAATGCCTTGAGAGATTTTTTTACCATAAATGGAAGCCGCAGCAAGAATGAATGCAGCAAAAATCACTGAGCCTTCACCTAATAAACTAAACTGAAAATCGAGCAGTGATTGGTTGAAGTTAACAATGAACACTCCCAAGAAACCCACAGTACAGCCCAAAGCTTTTCTCTGTGTTAAGCGGTCATTGTGGTAGATGAAATGCGCCAATAGCACACTGAAGAACGTGCCGGTTGCGTTTAGGATTGACGCTTTTACGCCGGTTGCAAACGCCACACCCAGATAGAAGAAAATGTATTGAAGACTGGTTTGAGTTAAACCCAAAACCACGATTTGACGTACTTTTGTTTTGGTGATCGCGCCCGTACTGCGTTTAAACAGTACTGAAAGCACAATCAGAATGATCCCTGCCAGTAGAAAACGCTGTCCTGCAAACACCATTTGTGATGCTACATCATGGGCTTCAATGTTTAACAGGGCATAACCAGTCTTAATGGCTGGATAAGCGCTTCCCCATAAAAGGGTGCAGAGAATAGCTAAGCTATACACGACCATAGGTCGTGAGAAAAAATGCGGTGATTGCGATGACATAAAGCAGATTACCTAAGGGCAGAAAATGGCAAAAAATAATGTGGCTCATTGGCAACATTTATAAAACGATGGTTTGTATCTTTTTTGAACGAGGGGGATTCTATACCAAATCCCATACTTATTTAATCACTGTTGCATAAACAATTTTTAGCACTGATGGTTTGCTGTTCAGATTGGGCATGAATAAAGCAATAAACAGGTGAAAAACATGGCGTTTTTGGGCTATGTGCTAAATTTAAAAGGAATAATGAAATCGAAGCTTACTGCCTTGCGCAGTTATTGCATTCGATAAAACTAAAAGCGCTAAAAGTGAATGGACTGTTCAGGTAGGGATACGTTATGGCTAGGCGTAAATCAATTTTGGTAGTGGATGATTTTCCGGCGATGAGGAGTGCGCTAAGAAACGGATTAGAAAGCGTGGGCTTTCGGGATATAACGGTTTCACCGAATGGACGAGATGCATGGCGGCTATTAAATGCTGAAAAATTTGATTTAGTCATTTCCGATTTGAATATGCCTGAAATGAATGGATTAGAGCTGTTAGAAAAAATACGTTCCGATGATCACCTTAAATACATTCCCTTCATTTTAGTCACCGCAGAGCGTGAAAAGAATCTCATCACCCAAGCCATTGACCTAGGCGTCACCGACTGTTTAATTAAACCTTACCGTCCAGCCTATTTCATTGAGAAAGTACAAAAGGCATTTAAAAGCCAATCTCCACTCGTTAGTTCAAATCAAGATGATCAATCATCAGAATCTGGCGAGGTGACTGCACTCTCTGATGCGGAATCAATATCATCTCCAACATCAGTGTCATCAACAGATAACCAAGAAACTATTTTGGTAGTGGATGATGTTGAAGACAACATTGCTGTGATTGCCAATCTGATAAAACCTCATTTCAAAGTAAAGGTGGCAAAGTCTGGAGAAAAGGCGTTAGAGATAGCACAGTCCAGTGAGTTAGATCTAATTTTGCTTGATATCATGATGCCGGGAATGGATGGTTATGAAGTCTGCCGACAGTTAAAAGCCAAATATGAAACGGAAGATATTCCAGTTATATTTTTGTCCGGTAAAAATGATGTTAAGAACATTACCGAAGGTTTTCGTTTAGGCGCAGTTGACTACATTACTAAACCCATTGAGCCAGAAATTTTAATGGCGCGTGTTCAAACCCACATGGCTTTGCGTCGTAATCGCTTAGATTTAATCAAACAAGTCGATACCTTGATTGAAAACGCCCGCCTTAAAGAAGATGTAGAACGTATTATTCAGCATGATTTGACGAATCCTTTAGCCGCCGTTTCTAGTGAACTCGAATTGTTAATCGAAAACAAAGCATTATCACCGAAAGCCAAGGATCATTTTCGTTCAATGCAACGTTCCGTAGGGCAGGCATTAAGTACCGTTTCAAGCTCGCTGGATCTCTACAAAATTGAGAAAGGGAAGTTCGCTTTTAAGCCAAAACGTGTTGATATCAGTGAGACTCTCAATCAGGTCATTCGTGACTTGCATGATATCGCCGAAAATAAAAACATCCTGATAGAAAAGAGAGACAAACAGCAGCAAGTCTTTATCAGCGGTGATAGCGTGCTCTGTTATTCCATATTTTCCAATCTTTTAAAAAATGCCATTGAAGCATCGCCATCGTATGATCTGGTGATTATCACCGTAGAAGTAAAAGAATCCCAAGCACTTGTACATATCGAGAATACTGGGGTGATTGACCCAAGAATCCGAGACAAATTGTTCGATAAATATGTGACAGCCAACAAAAGCAACGGGACAGGGTTGGGAACTTATTCAGCGCAGATGATGGCTGCCGTGCAAGGTGCAAAATTGAGTTTTGCCACTAAAGACGAGGAAAAAACGGTGTTTACGGTTGAGTTCAAACGTTTTGACCAGCAATAGCAAATGGGTGGCGAAGACAGATTCTTCCTGAACAATCAGCCATTTATTTTCATTTTTATGAGTTTTCGATTGGCAAAATGAGAAAGGTGCTACCTATACTGATAACTTAATGGTTTTGTTGGTTTTTATGTTGTGCGCTGTATAAATAGAACTTAATTAGAAGAAGACTCTATGCGGAATTGGCTAGTTTCGGTTGTGTGCATTATTGCACTTAGTTTGTCGTCGATTGTTTTTGCTAAGGATGATAAACCTCTTATTAGAATTGGTGTGCCAGAAAACTTTGCACCTTTTTATTTTCAAGATTCTGAAGGTGCATACAAAGGTGCTTCTTACGAAGTGGCTGTTTCCCTTCTCAATTCGTTGGGCTATCGGGTGGAAACGACACATTACCCCAACATGAGACAGCTATTGGCACAAATCGCTATTGGACAAGAAGATATTGTTGTAAACCTCACCGCTACAGAATCCCGCCGCAAAGTCGCACTATTTACCCAAACCCCCCATATCTATGAATCACAGGACGTGATTGTCAGAGCTGACAGCAATATTCGCTTTGATGGCAAGTTACTTCAGTTATCCCCGTATCGAATCGGAACCATATTTGGTTGGACATACGGCCCTGATTTTGACAGCGCTGAATACCTAGATAGGGAGTTTGTTAATAGTTCTGAAGATCAGATAAAAGGATTGCTTGCGGGCAATTTTGACATGGCAATCAATAACAAACAGTTTGTTCAGGGCGTTTCACGTGAACTTGGTGTATCTGGCGCATTCAAAGCACTCGATACTTCGGTGTTTATTCTTCCCGTTACCATCGCGGTGTCTAAGGTACATCCTAATGCAGATACCTTGGTACGGCAGTTAGAAGAAGCGGTGATAAAGTTTCGTAAAACAAACGAATTCAAAAGTATCCTTACTCGTTACGGATTTGACCCAGAGATCTTAACCAAGGACGGTTCATTATGATGGGAAGCGTCTTTAAAAAGGTATTCGCCGTTGTATTCCTCGCATCGCTTGCCTTATCGATTACGATTGCAGCAACGGAAAACGAGCATGACCATCCAGATAACAGCGCGCTGCGTTTAGTGGAGCTGGCTCAAAACTTACGTTTACAAGACGAAATAGCGACGAGCGCGATTACCACCTACACCTATTCAAGCGACCTTCGCTGGGCAGATAGGTATGATCAGGCTATCACTCAATTTGATGCCACACTCTCCGAAATAAAACGTCTTTACCGTGGCGAAGGTTTGTCGGAAATTCTTCTTATTGAGGGTGCCAATGAGGCACTTTCGGCTTTAGAAGAACGGGCAAAGAAACTGGTGCTCAACACAGACTTAGAGCATGCGCAGTTGTTACTAGAGTCTGTGGATTACAAGCAAAATAAGACTCAACTGAAGAAATCGATAGATACCTTTGCTAGATATCTGGAAGAAGACTTATCCGACACTCTGACGATTGATGACAGTATAAAAGGCAGCTCTTTAGGTTTGTCTGATGTCAAATCTGCGCGACTCGATCTATCGGAAGAAGAAGAGCAGTGGATAGCAGATAACCCTGTTGTTACCGTCGGTAGAGAAGTCGATTGGCCACCATTTAATTTTGCCAACAGCGACGGTCAGCAAGTCGGAATTACGATTGATATTTTAAACCTGATTACCAAGAAAACAGGGCTTGGCTTTACCTTTTCCGAGCCTGCTAGCTACGCACAGTTGCATGAGAAATTGGCAAAAGGTCAGATTGATGTGATTGGCGCTGCGTACTTTTCGGAGGAACGTAGTACCTACGCGCTTCACACGCCAAGCTATATCGTCTTGCAAGAACACGTTTTCGTAAAAAGTAGCTCAACCATTCGAACTATGGATGATTTGAACGGGAAAATTTTAGCAGTACCAAAAGGTTATGCCACAACCGATATCATAAAAACTCAGAGGCCAAACATTAAGATCATTGAAACGGATTCGATCATCGATGGCATTGAAATGGTATTGGAAGGCAATGCAGATGCCACAATGGATTCGCAAAGCGTGGTGGAGTTCTATCTGCGAGAGCACGCATTGTCCGGCTTCCGTTCATTTTCTACGGATACGGGTAAACATCCTCTACTGATGCTGGTAAACGGCAGTAAGCCGCTTTTACATCAAATTTTAACCAAGGCGATTGTTTCGATTACCAGAGAAGAGCGTTTGGAAATCTTGGATGACTGGCTCCAACCTGAAAGACACTCGTCGGTGACTTATTCTCTGCCGACAACAGACCTTACCCCTGAAGAGCATTCTTGGTTAAATGGGCACCCAGTAATACGAATCGCAGGAGACCCTGACTGGCGTCCATTTGAATTTATGGACGATAGAGGTCAATACAGCGGTATTGCTTCGGAATATATGCGGTTTATTGGTGCTCAGTTAGGGATAGAGTTCGAATTCGTGCCTACCGCCTCATGGCAAGAAACATTGGATAAAGCTAAGGCAAAGGAAGTGGACGTTCTGCCAGCGTTCACTCAGACGCCTGCAAGAAAAAAAGACTTTGGCTTTACCGAACCTTATCTGAAGATCCCTACGGTAGTCATTACCCAAAGAACGAAACCGAATCTCTCATCTATTAATGATTTTGGCAAAATGACACTGGGTGCTATCGAGGGATATGCAAGCACTGAATGGTTAGAAACCAATTATCCGAACGCGAATATCGTGCATGTAAGCAGTATTACGGAAGGGTTAGAAAAGGTGTCTGATGGTCAGTTGGATGCCATGTTTGCGAATCAGTTGAGTGCGGTTGATCGAGTGAATAAGCTTGCTCTCAATAATCTTAAAATCAATTTTAGAACCAGCTTTCAGTACCAGCTCGCATTGGGTGTGCGTAAAGATTGGCCTGAGCTAATCCCGATTCTAAATAGAGCGTTAGAGAGCATTACACCATCACAAAGAGATGCGTTCAGGCAAAAGTGGGTCAGCGTTGAACTAGAAGGTGTCGTAGCACCTGCCATATCCAAAGAGAGTAGCCAATTACCCCTCGTTATGTTTGCCTCCGTGACTCTTGGACTTGCTACATTCTTTCTGATTCTCGCTTGGTATCTCAGTCGTAAAAGTGGTGGTGCTGTAACTTTTTATCAGTCGGGTCGTTTACGTATTTTTGGCATGTTGGGTGTCAGTGCGCTGTTAATTGTGATTGCGATGCTTACTTGGAACTCGTTAGCCAAAGAAGAACAAATAGCAAGGCAGCGCATGGGGCAAGCGTTAGTTACGGTATTGCAATCTACCCATGACACCTTGCGTTACTGGGTGAAAAGTCGTCTTCAGTTGGTTACGCTGGTGGCGAACGAATCTAATCTGAAAACTCTTTTTTCATCGACATCTACATCGAAACAAATTGAAGGCAACGATGCCTTTGGAGCCAATAAAAACTTGGCTTCATTACTCAATCGCCAAAATTTGGGCGAAGAAGACTGGAAGTTCTATATGGTTCTGACCGATGGAACCTCCGTATTTGATGGTGCTCCTCGTCTTGAGCACATAATGAATATTCTAATCAACAGAGTCTTTGCGGGCGAAACGGTCTTTATTCCGCCAACTCGCAATCCAACTAATGGCGAAGTTGAGATTTACTTTGCTGCTCCTGTGGTTGATTACTCAGGCAAAGCTATTGCCGCTGTGATTGCATCGGCCGATCCGAAAGGCGAGTACGCCAGTATCTTATCTAAGGGGCAAATAGGCGAAAGTGGAGAAACCTATGTCGTCGGTGCTGAAGGGTTATTGCTTTCGGAAAGTCGATTCCTAAACAAGCTCGATCAATACGGTGTGTTAACTAAGGGCGAGGTATCAATCCTCAATGTTCGATTAACCGATCCTGCTACTCGGTTTGCCAGTGATGAACCTTTGGGACTTGAAGGGTTGAGCCCTTCGGTACGTAATGTGATAGAGGGAACCAGCGGGTTAGAAACCCAAGGCGTCGATAGCTACTTAGACAGACCTGTTTTAAGTGCTTGGGCTTGGGATGCTGAGTTGGGTATAGGTCTGGTTACTGACATCAGTGAATCTGAGGCATTGCAATCTTTCGATATTTCACGAGTCACTATGTATTCAGTACTCGGTGTCACCTTGTTGTTATCACTCAGTTTAATGGCTATCAATGCTTGGATAGGTCATAGAGCTAACACCGCCTTGCTGAGGGCAAGAGATGAACTTGAAGACAAAGTCGAAGAGCGCACGGAAGAGCTGAACAAAACTAAAGACCAGTTCTATAACCTATTGGAACTGGCTCCTGATCCTATGGTGGTTTCAGATAAACATGGTCGAATTGTCATGCTCAATAATCAGGCTCAAAAACTGTTTGGTTATGAGAAGGACGAGCTAGTGGGACAATATGCTGAGGTACTTGTGCCACAAGAAGACCGAGGTCTTTACTCAAAAGAAGACGAATTGTTTGCCACCTCAGTACGCGAATTCTTTAGAGAGAAAGATGTTGAGATAAACGTTCTCACCAAAAATAATCAAAAAATATCTGTTGAAGTCAACGTTAGCCCTATTGAGTCTGAAAACGGCACCTTAGTGGCGAGTTCATTGCGCGATGTTTCTCAGCGTAAAAAAGCGGAAAAAGCGCTGGCTGAATCTCGGAAACTGTTGCAAGCCGTTCTCGATAACTCTCCTGCTTTAATCTATCTGAAGGATACTGAAGGTCGCTATATCTTAGTGAATCAGGTTTGGCAGACTGTGGTTCGACGCACGGATGAGTCAGGTATCGGTCTGAAAGATGAAGATTTTCTCCCGTATGACACTGCTACCGAACTGCGTGAAAACGATCTTAAAGTCATGGAACAGGGTGAGACTCTACAAATTGAAGAAAGGCTCACTCAATCAGACGGTTCTGAAGTGACATACATTTCCTTCAAGTTCCCTGTTTATGACGCGGATGGAGAGATATTTGCGGTTGGCGGGGTATCAACAGATATTACGGAGTTGGTTGAGGCTCGTGAGCAGGCTTATGAAGCCAACAAAGCGAAGAGTGAGTTTCTCGCCAACATGTCTCATGAAATTCGCACACCTATGAATGCAATCATAGGTATGAGCTATCTTGCGTTGCAAACCGAGCTCTCACCGCGTCAGCATGACTATGTCACCAAGATCAATTCTGCGGCTAACTCTTTGCTCGGCATAATTAATGACATTCTCGATTTCTCGAAAATTGAAGCCGGTAAACTAGAGCTGGAAGATATTCCATTCAATCTGGATGAAGCGTTAGAAACACTGGTTAACTTAGTCACGGTGAAAGTGCGTGAGAAAAACTTAGAGTTTCTTGTGTCTGTAGAATCGGATGTACCAAGAGGTTTGGTGGGTGATCCGCTTCGCTTGGGGCAAATTCTAATTAACTTAGTCAATAACGCGATTAAGTTTACCGAACAAGGCGAGATCATTGTTCGCGTCTCTGTACAAGAGATGTCATCAGACCGTGCTTCTGTGCAGTTTAGCGTTACAGATACGGGTATTGGCATGAGTAAGAAACAGATGAGTTCTCTGTTCCAGTCATTCAGCCAAGCGGATGCTTCAACCACCAGAAAATATGGAGGTACAGGTTTAGGTCTGAGTATCTGCAAAAACCTATCTCAGCTAATGGGTGGTGACATTTGGGTAGAGAGCATGCCGGACAAAGGCAGTACTTTCTCTTTCACCATTGATGTTGGACTAAGCCAAGAAGTGGAAAGTAAACCACTGACCTTAGATGCCGATCTAAGAGGGCTGCCAGTCTTGATCGTGGATGATAGCCCAATGGCTCGTCACATCATGAAGCAGACCGCAGAGTCACTGACTTTTGAGCCAATACTGGCATCTTCTGGAGCGGAAGCTCTGGAACTGATCGTTAAACAAGAACAACACGGTTATCCGTTCGCGATTGCATTTGTCGATTGGAAAATGCCGCGTATGGACGGTATTGAGCTAAGTGAGATTATTCATTCGGACTCAACGATAGCGTCGCCTCCGAAAGTGATACTTGTCTCCTCATATGACGTATCGGAAGTTCAAAGACACACCATGAACAAAACCGAAGGCATTCTGACTAAACCAGTATCGAGTTCTTCTATGTTAGATGCAGCGATGGTTGTGTTAGGTAAAGGCACTTCAAGTAACCAAATCGGTACTCAAAAAGGACAGGAACTTGAACTGGTTGCTGCCGTTACTGGCGCGAAAATACTGCTGGTGGAA
Organism: Vibrio sp. HM8-C; assembly: GCF_058630515.1. Classification (NCBI taxonomy): domain Bacteria; kingdom Pseudomonadati; phylum Pseudomonadota; class Gammaproteobacteria; order Vibrionales; family Vibrionaceae; genus Vibrio; species Vibrio sp. HM8-C. The sequence goes on along the minus strand of NZ_JBMMKS010000006.1, from coordinate 156,949 downwards.
GACAATGAAATTAACCAACAAGTGGCGACTGAGCTTCTTGTAAGAGCGGGGATGGAAGTGGATGTCGCAGAGAATGGTTTAGTGGCGGTTGAGAAAGTGCGCGCCAACCGTTACGACATAGTGTTGATGGATATTCAGATGCCTGTTATGGACGGTTTTACTGCGGCGAAACAGATACGCGGTGACAGCCAGTATGACGGTATGCCAATTATTGCGATGACAGCCAATGCGATGGCGGGAGATAAAGAGCGCTGCCTAGCCGCCGGAATGGAAGACCATATTGCTAAACCGATTGATGTTGAGGTTCTGTACAAAACGTTGGCGGAAAGAATTCGTCCCCGCGAAGGTCTAGGTAAAGAACTTATCAACCCAACAAACAGTGATGTTGCAGCTAATATTGAGTTACCACGTAACATAAAAGGTTTAGATATAGAAATTGGTCTTAGCCGTGTCACTGGTAATCAAACTCTCTATCAAGATTTGATTCGCCGCTTTGTAAAAAGCCAGAAAAACTCCACTACGGAAATCAGCGACGCCATTGAACAGCAGGACTTCAAAACCGCAGAGCGCCTAGCTCACACCACCAAAGGTGTAGCTGGAAATATCGGTGCAGTAGAACTACAGAATGTTTCTCAAAATCTTGAAACACTTCTGAGTAATGCTAGTGCTGACGCTGAGAGTGTGGTTCAAGAGTCGATGGCGCAGGCAATCAACACATTTGACGCTGTTCTAAGTGGACTGACGGACGAGCTATCTCAGTACCTTGGCAAACTGGATGAACAGCAAAGTCAAAACGGCAGTACAGGCGGCGATGTTGAACTTTATGCAGAGAAGCTCAAAGAGTTGTACACGCTCCTTGATGATGATGACGGGGAAGCTGAAGGTTGCTTTATTGATAATAAAGCTTTGATTCAACGTTTTGCACCAGTGAACATTTACAGAGAGCTGACTGACCATATCGAAAGCTTTGAATATGACGAAGCGGCAGAGGTCGTTCGCTATTTGCAAGCAACCGTTCCGCAGCGATCGAGTATGCCTACCCAAGTCGATATCTCCGAATTGCTACGATTGCTTGATGACGATGATGGCTCTTCAGTCGATATCTTTGAACAGCAGAAAGCAGCGCTGAAACAAACGTTGGAAGCAGATATATTCGGCTCTGTAGAAAGTGCGATAGAGAATTTTGATTTTGAAAATGCGGCAGCGTTGCTAAGAGAACATCAAGCCTAAACAGTTGGATGTGGAGTGAATGCAGCGATTTAAGGGAGTAAGCCGATGAGTGAGAAAAAAATAGTATTGATCGTTGATGACACGCCAGCGAATGTCTCTTTGCTCAATAGTATCTTGAAGGACGTGTATAAAACCAAAATCGCCACGAGTGGTGAAAAGGCGCTTAAACTTGCGGCATCCGAACCTCAGCCAGACCTAGTTTTGCTGGATGTCATGATGCCAGAGATGGATGGCTATGAAGTGTGCGAACGCTTAAAAACCGATGAAGCTACCCGCGATATTCCTGTTGTATTTCTTACTGCTAAAGTGGCAGTTGAAGATGAAACGAAAGGCTTGTCTTTAGGAGCTGTGGACTACATCACCAAACCGATCAGTCCGCCTATTGTTATGGAACGTGTGAAAAATCATCTCACTTTGAAAGAAGCTCGCGACTTACTCAAGAATCAAAATCGAATTCTGGAAGAGAAAGTAAAAGAGAGAACCCGACAGTTAGATGAGCTGCACGATGTTGCGATGGAAGCTATGGGAGCGCTTGCAGAGTCGCGAGACCCTGAAACGGGTAATCACATTCGCCGGACTCAGCTTTATGTCAAACTTCTCGCGGAAGCCTTAGCTCAACATCCGAAATTCTCAGACTTTCTTACGCCAGAAAATATTACTCAACTTTGTAAAGCAGCACCTTTACACGATATCGGCAAAGTGGGTGTACCAGATGCTATTTTGCTTAAACCCGGAAAATTAACCGATGAAGAGTTCGAAATCATGAAGCTTCATACGGTATATGGTAGAGACGCGTTGATATCTGCGGAGAAAAAGCTCTCAGTGCCGAGTGACTTCTTATTGTTTGCTAAAGAGATTGCTTATAGTCATCAGGAAAAATGGGATGGTTCGGGTTACCCGCAAGGATTGGCAGGGGAAGACATTCCTATTTCCGCAAGACTCATGGCGATTGCAGATGTGTACGATGCTTTGATCAGCCGCCGCGTTTACAAACCGCCATTTCCCCATGAAAAGGCGATGTCAATTATGATTGAGGGCAGAGGATCTCATTTCGACCCAGATATGTTGGATGCATTCGTAGAAATTTCTGAAGAATGCCGTTCTGTGGCAGAGGCGTATGCCGACACGGAAGAAGATGTAAAAGGGAAATTCTAACTCAACATTCACTCATCTTATTTAGAACCCGCTTGAGCGGGTTCTTTCGCTTTAATACGCTCGTCTGACTTGTCCTACTTAAAGCAACTCGTTTCTTATTTGTTACCCATTGCATTTGTTTTCATAGTAAATCGATTTTCTATTCAAAAATCTTGCGAAAGGCATCCGGTAAATCTGATTTCTTCCCATATTCGAGTTCATAAATCTGCATTTTGTTTGAGTTAGCTCAAAAAATATCAGGCACCGTTATTCGAAAGTACTAAAACGATCACAAATCAAATATGAATGAATTTGTTCAAATATAAATGAGTGATAAATTTCTCGCATCTTAAAGGAGGGTGCTATGCACATTAATTACAACAACAATCCAAAAGACGCGAAGTCGTACGATACGGATCGTTTAAGAGAAGAATTCCTAACTGAAGAATTGTTTAAGCAAGGTGAAATTACACTTGTGTACAGCCACATCGACCGTGTAGTGGCTATGGGTATCAGCCCAAGCAATGCAGTTCTTAAACTTGAAGACTTTGTTGATAACAAAGCTTTTGGTACTGACTATTTCTTACAACGCCGCGAATTGGGCATTGTGAACTTGGGCGAGAAAGCAGAAGTTCGCACTCAAAACGGTGTTTACGTGTTAGAGCACTTGGATGCGGTTTACCTAGGTAAAGGCGAGCAAGATATCGAGTTTCGTGCATTGGAAGGTGATTTCGCAAAACTTTACTGTTTAAGCGCTCCTGCTCATCACACATATCCATCACGCACTATTTTGCGTAGTGAAGCTCGCGTTGTTGAGTTGGGATCATTAGAAACTGCTAACGACCGTGTGATTAACCAATACCTACACCCAGATGTACTGCCAACTTGCCAACTTTGCATGGGCGTTACTCATCTGAAACCAGGTAGCGTTTGGAACACAATGCCAGCTCATACTCATGAACGTCGTATGGAAGCTTACCTATATTTCAACGTTCAACCATCTCAAGTGGTATTCCACTTCATGGGTGAACCAACAGAAACGCGTCACATCGTAGTGAGAAACCACCAACTTGTTCTATCTCCAAGCTGGTCAATTCACTCTGGTTGTGGCACTCAAAACTACAGTTTTGTGTGGGGAATGTTGGGTGAGAACCAAACATTCGACGATATGGATTTCGTTGATATGAACGAAATTCGATAACAAAAAACCTATTTGTATCCTACGGAGAAACATGATGTTTAAGAAATCTGCCCTAAAATTAGCAGCTATCGCAACAGTTGTTGGTAGCGCACTGAGCTACTCTTCAATTGCATCTGCTGCAACTGAAATCAAAGCTGCTTTCAACCAATCTGACAAGCACCCACAGTACCTAGCTCTTAAAGAGTTCGGTGAGAAGCTAAACAAAGAAACTGATGGTCGTTACAAACTAAACATTTTCCCTAACGAACTATTAGGCGACCAACGTGCAGCACTTGAGCTAGTACAAAACGGCGCAATTCAAATGGCGGTTGTAGCTAACCCATTGGTTGAAAACTACGACAAAACATTTGCTGTAATCGGTATGCCTTACGTGTACACAGGTTCAGCACACCAAGAGAAAGTATTTACTTCTGGCGTACTAGATAACCTATTTGCATCTACTCAAAAATTCGGTTTTGAAGTACTAACAGCATACACAGCTGGTGCACGTAGCATGTACACAAAAGGTAACTCTGTAGCAAACGTTGCAGACATGAAAGGTAAGAAAATCCGTGTAATGCAATCTGACACTATGATCAAGATGCTTTCTTGCATGGGTGGTACTGGTGTTCCAATGAGCCAAGGTGAAGTTTACACTGCAGTACAACAAGGCGTTCTTGATGGTGCAGAAAACAACGAAATCACTTACGCTGACCTTAAGCAATACGAAGTGGCTCCATACTTCTCTGCTACTCGTCACCTAATGGTTCCAGACCTAGTAGTAGCAAGCAGCTACTTCCTATCAACTATGTCTAAAGAAGACCAAGCTACATTCAAAAAGCTAGCGAAAGAGAGCACAGTAAGCGAATTCGCTCTATGGAATGCTCAAATCGAAACAGCTAAGAAAACAGCTATGGATAAAGGTGCAACTTTCGTAGAAGTTGATATCAAACCTTTCCAAGAGTCTTGCAGCGCTCTACAAAAAGACCTAATCAAGACTCCAGAGCAAAAAGATCTATTCGAAAAAGTTGCAGCACTGCAATAATTTTCACCGGTAATATGGCCGAGCGTTTGCTCGGCCTCATTAGCCTTCGGCTTTAGCCATAACAAGGTAAGATGTTATGTTAGACCATACTCCAAGTGGCTTATTTAAAGTTTTTTCTGTCGTTAAACATTGGTTAGACAAGATCGTTTCTTGGTTCTGTATTTCCATTGTTGCCCTTATGACTATTCTTGTTACTTATCAAGTAGTTGTTCGTTACGTTTTCAATAGCCCAAGCGCGGTAAGTGAAGTGCTTTCTCGCTACCTGTTTATCTGGTTAGTGTTGTTTGGTAGTGCGCTTGTTTTCGGTTTGAAAGAACACATGGCTATCTCTTTTATCAAAGAGAAGTTCTCCCAAAAAACACAAATCATCGTTGAAGCGTTTATCGAACTAGCGATTGTAACTTTCGCTCTATCAATCATGATTTTTGGTGGATACAGCAGCGCAACGCGCCAAATGTGGCAGTTAGATTCTGCACTACAAATTCCAATGGGAACGATTTACGCAGCGATTCCAATCAGCGGCGCGTTAATGGTTTTCTATTTTATTTACAATGAATTGCAGCTAGTCGAGCGCTGGAAGCAATTACGTTCTTCGGCAGAGTAGGAGTTAGTCATGGACTTAGCATTAACAGCTGCCTTAATTATGTTCGCCGGTGTGGTCTTCTTCCTCGTGATAGGCGCACCGATTGCTATCGCTGTAGGTATCTCATCTTTCGGCGCAATGATGGTTATCCTGCCTGCACAAGGTGCAATGGTTACGTCAGCACAACGTATGTTCGTAGGCTTAGACTCCTTTGCTCTGCTCGCCATTCCGTTCTTTATTCTTGCTGGTAACATCATGAATAACGGCGGTATAGCGATACGGTTGATTAACTTCTCAAAGATTGTCAGTGGTTTCTTCCCTGGTTCTCTTGCTCAAACTAACGTTGTATCGAACATGCTGTTCGGTTCAATCAGTGGTTCTGGTGTAGCATCTGCGGCGGCTATCGGCGGCATCATGTCACCAATCCAAGAGAAAGAAGGTTACGACAAGCGCTTTAGCACTGCGGTAAACATCGCGTCAGCACCAACAGGTATGTTGATTCCACCAAGCAACACGTTGATCGTTTACGCAACAGTAGCGGGTAGTGTATCTATCTCTGCATTGTTCATGGGTGGTTACATCCCGGGTATCCTTTGGGGGCTAGGTGTAATGCTTGTTGCTGGTGTAATGGCAAAACGTCGTGGTTACATCGCTAAACACCGTATGACGCTTAAAGAGTGTGTTCAAGTAACAGTGGATGCAATCCCAAGTTTGTCTCTGATCATCGTTGTAATTGGCGGTATCTTAGGTGGTGTATTTACAGCAACAGAAGCTTCAGCAATCGCGGTTGTCTACTCGCTACTATTGAGCGCAATGTACCGTTCGCTAGATTTCAGAAGACTGCCAGAAATCTTCCTACAATCAGCAAAAATGACGGCTATTGTTATCTTCATGCTGGCAACTTCGTCAATCATGTCTTGGGTAATGGCATTTACACAGATCCCAGGAATGATTGCAGATATGCTACTAGGTTTGACTGATAACCCAATCATCATCCTATTGATCATTAACATTATCTTGTTGTTTGTGGGTACATTTATGGACCCAACACCAGCAGTACTTATCTTTACACCTATCTTCCTACCAATTTGTATGGGCTTAGGTATGGATCCAGTACAGTTCGGTATCCTATTAGTATTCAACCTTTCACTAGGTACGATTACACCGCCAGTAGGACCGATTCTGTTTACCGGTTGTAAAGTGAGTGGTATCAGCATCGATTCAGTAATCAAAACATTGCTACCGTTCTTCTTCGTGATTTTTGCGGTACTGATGTTAGTAACTTACATTCCAGCAATCTCAATGACGCTTCCACAAGCGATGGGTTTGATTAAGTAAGTACTATGATTTATCAAAAACAACCTCAGCCTTGTCTGGGGTTGTTTTCTTTTAGATATAGGCGTGTGCGCTTATTAACAAAATGCTTTTTATACCAATGCCAGTTTTAAAATAGCGGGCATCGGTATGAGACAAACAAAGTTCATTTCGAGTATTATCGGCTCGTTTTGATGGGCATGTATTGAGTAAATGGTAATGGAATCAGTTAAGAAGACTGAATATAGAGCGCCTGCGCTAGAAAAAGGCTTAGATATTCTTGAGCTCCTTGCTCAACAAGATGAACCGCTGAGTAAAAAACAGATTGCGGAAAGCTTAGATAGAAGCATCAACGAAATTTTTCGTATGTTATCTGTGTTGGTTGAAAAACAGTTCATTGAATATGACAGCTACACATCAACCTATGCGCTAACACTTAAAATGTTTGCGTTGTCGAACCAACATCCACCGATAGCACAGCTTTTAAAACGTGCAACGCCTTTGATGGAAGACATCTGCAATAAGGTTAACCAGTCTTGCCATATGTCGGCATACAGTAACGGTGAAATGGCGGTTATCGCGCGCCATGAGAGCCCGTATAAAATGGGTTTCAGCCTGAGATTGGGTTCTATCATTGATATATGTTCATCGGGTTCGGGTATCGTATTCTTGAGTTTTCTCAGTGAAGAAAAACGCCAATCGGTATTAGACAGATTGGATGCAACCCCAGAAGAAAAAGCGCATGCATTAAGCCATGTAGAAGCGACAAGAGAGCGTGGCTACTACGTGGGTGAAAGTCCTCAGATCAAAGGTGTAACCAACATCAGTGTGCCGATCTTTGGTGTACTAGGGGATGTTTTAGCGACCATTACTATTCCGTATATGACGCTGAACTCAAACACTGTTCACCATCACATCGAAGATCTGGAAAACACCAAACGCGAATTGATTGAGCTTGCAAGCAAGTTAAATCAGAACCTGTCTTAATTAGAATAAACAGATTAAATAATCTGGTTTGTAATGTAGCGTTATCAAAGTTTTTCTTACGTGTTTGATAGCGCTACTTGCACACATCAATAAACCATTCAACAAATGACATGACAGCTTTGGAAGCGTCTTTTCGCTTACAGATATTATAAAATTTGTCTGAATTGGTCGCGATATCAAACAGAGTGATTAAATCTCCCCGTTTAAATTCATCACGGAACGCACCAATTGGGCAGAGTGCAACGCCATGTCCGGCAATTGCAGATATAACCAACAGATTGAAATCGGCGTATGTATTGCCTGGTAATCCATCCTCAATATTGACTCCTGCTAGCTTGAACCATTCTGTCCAGCCATCTTTGCTTTCATCATGAATCACTGCGGTTTGAAGGAGATCGATTGGTTCTTTAAATGGCCCGTTTTCTTGCAAGAACTTTGGGCTACACACAGCATAGGTATCTCTTGAAATAAAAGGCACTTCAATCACATCGCCGGATTTTTGCTCTATGTAAGTAATGAGTACGTCGTAGTTACTCCCAGCAAGTTGATCCTTCATATCTGCGTATAGAACCTGTACTTCTACGTCAGGGTGCAGCTCAGTAAAACTCTTTAAGTTGGGAACCAACCAACGTGTCGCAATAGATGGAATACAACCCACAACAAGTGAGCTTTTACGACCCCTTACTTTAAAATCAGTGGCAATATTCGCTAGTTCATCGAAGAGTTGTTCAGTACGGTGATTAAGCTCACGACCCGTTTGCGTCAGTTTTATATTTCTCCCTTTCTTCTTAAACAGTTCTATACCAAACCATTCTTCCAAATTGGATATCTGATGGCTAATTGCCGTGCTCGTGACATGAAGTTCTTCTGCTGCTTGTGAATAGCTTTCGTATTTAGCCGCGCTATTAAATGCTTTCAAGGCATTTAGAGGTGGAATTAAATTACTGATACTCTTCTTCATAATAACCAAGTTTTTCTCATCTATTAGTCTAGATTTGATCATTTGTTGTGCTAAAAGGCAAGTGATAGCATCAATTTACGTTAAATAGGTTGCCTAAACGTAAAATATTGGTGAATTAATTTCATAAGGAATGGTTATGTTTGTAAGAAGCTTAAATGATGTAGCGAATAGTGATTACTTTGTAGAATGGGGTAATGGTACTAGTCACCGTTTACTTACTGAAAAAGATGGTATGGGTTTTACGGTTTGTCATACCGTTGTTTCGCAAGGTTCTGAATCTGTTTTGGAATATAAAAATCACTTGGAAGCTTGTTATTGCATCGCTGGCAACGGCGAAGTTGAAGACATGGAAGGTAATGTCTACAAAATCACTCAAGGTGACATTTACGTATTAGATAAGAACGACAAGCACTATTTACGAGCTTCTGAACAAGGAGACATGGTTTTAGTCTCTGTGTTTAACCCGCCGCTTAAAGGTACTGAAAGACATAACTTAACTGGTGATGGGTCTTCAAGCTACTAGTTCATCCCCTTGAATTTTTAACTGCATTTAAGGAGGAATGCTTATGGCTTATACATATGCTGCTTTCATTTTCTATTTAATGGGAATGTTAGCGATCGGTTACTATTTCTATAAAAAGACGAATACAGTATCTGACTATATTCTGGGCTCTCGTAATCTGCCACCAAGTGTGGCAGCTTTAAGCGCAGGTGCTTCTGACCTGAGTGGCTGGGCTTTGATGGGGCTACCAGGTGCGCTTTATGCGGGCGGTTTGGGTTCAATCTGGATCATTCTTTTTACGCTAATGGGCGTATACATTAACTGGAAATTCATTGCACCTAAACTCCGTGTTGCTACTGAAGAGTTGAATGATGCTCAAACTATCCCTGAGTATTTGCATAATCGTTTCGAAGACAAAACAAACGCCTTGCAGCTAACGTCCGCATTAGTGACGCTTTTGTTTTTTACTTTGTATGTGGCGGCAGGCTTAAGTGGTGGAGCGGTTTTATTCGAAAGCACTTTTGGTTTAAGTTACGAGCTGGCTCTTGTCATAGGCTCAGTTGTTATTGTTTCTTACACCTTTATGGGCGGTTATCTTGCGGTTTGCTGGACAGATTTTTTTCAGGGACTAATGATGGCGTTATCGCTTTTCATTACAGCGCTGAGTTTGTTCTTTGTGTTTAACGCACCAGAGTATGATGTTTCATACAATCAGATAGTCAGTAGCTTATCATTTGAGAGTCTTAAACCTTCGGATGGTTGGTTATTAGGGTTACTATCACTGAGTGGCTGGTGTATTGGTTATATTGGGCAGCCTCATGTACTTGTGCGCTTTATGAGTGTACGAAGTGTAGAAGACATTAAGGTTTCTCGTCGTATCGCAATGGTGTGGTCAACAATCACTATGTTGTCTGCTGTTGTTGTCGGAATATTAGGCTCTTACTATTTTGAGCCAAAACTTGATAACCCAGAAACAGTCTTTATTGCGTTGGCTCAGGCTTTTTATCACCCGTTAGTGGCTGGCTTGATAATCGCAGGTGTTCTAGCTGCAATTATGAGTACGATAGATTCACAGCTTTTGGTATGTTCGACGACAATCTCGGAAGACTTGTACAAGACTTATTTGCGCAAATCTGCATCTGACAAAGAAGTGCTTTTTGTTGCTCGTCTCGGTGTCGTCATTGTTGCTCTTATTGGTCTAATGCTTGCGTTCAATAAGGCAGATAAGACGCTGCTGAGTATGGTCGCCTTTGCTTGGGGGGGATTTGGTGCTGCATTTGGTCCAGTGATACTGATGAGTTTATTTTGGTCTGCGATGACAAAAACAGCTGCTATTTTAGGCATGATAACTGGGGCTTCGGTTGCGTTGATATGGGAAATTATGGATGGGGGAATCTTTGACTTATTCGGTGTAGTCCCTGGATTTATAATTTCTATCATCACGATAGTGGTCTGTTCATTGTTAGCGCCAAATACTCAAAGTGATGAAAAACTGTCTTTATCATAACGGCAGCCCATTATTAAGAAATATCAGCACTTGTATGGTTATTCTGGGCTGAGGTTTTAAGAAAGGGGTTGCACTTTAGCCTCGATAAATAATAAAAAAGCCTAACTCTTTGAGTTAGGCTTTCTGCATTAATTCCCTAAGGGAGGGGAATTAATTATTTTGCGATTACGTTAGCTACGTCTTTAACAAGTGCAGCTAGTTCATCCCATTTTTCGCCATCGATAAGATCGTTTGGAACCATCCAAGTACCACCACAAGCTAGAACGCTAGGGATTGCTAGGTAGTCGTTAACGTTTTTAGGGCTTACGCCACCAGTAGGCATGAATTTAACAGGGTAAACAGCAGTTAGTGCTTTAAGCATGTTAACGCCGCCTGAAGGTTCAGCTGGGAAGAATTTAAGAGTACGTAGACCCATTTCCATTGCTTGTTCAACAAGGCTAGGGTTGTTTACGCCAGGTACGATTGTCGCACCACGTTGTTGGCAGTATTTAACCGTAGTTGGGTTGAAACCTGGGCTTACGATGAAATCAACGCCAGCGTCGATAGCTTCGTCAACTTGCGCAGTTGTTAGAACTGTACCAGCACCGATCAGCATTTCAGGGAAAGCTTCACGCATGTTCTTGATTGCTTGAACTGCAGCTTCTGTACGGAAAGTAACTTCTGCACATGGTAGGCCGTTTTCAATTAGAACTTCAGCAAGTTTCACTGCTTTGTCTGCATCTTTGATTGCGATTACAGGAACAACTTTGATTTCAGATAGTTGTTGGTTTAAATCTTTCATCTTCTCTTCCTTAAACTGTTGGCATTGCGCTATTTGGAATGATAGCACCACGGTATTGAATAACGGTTCCAGCCACTAGGTGACCAGCAGAAGCAGATTGTTCTTCGCTGCCTCCAAGAATTCGTTTCGCTAGGTAACCTGCACTGAATGAGTCACCTGCTGCTGTTGTATCAATCACGTTAGAGATCTTGTTCGCTGCAACAGTGTATTGCTCACCGCCGGTAATAACGAAACAAGCATCTGCACCACGTTTAACTACGATCTCTTCAACGCCGAAGCCTTGAGTACGCTCGATTGCTTGCGTCTCTTCGCTGTCGCCCCATAGTAGGACTTCGTCATCGAAAGTAAGGAAAGCAATATCAGTGATTTTTAGGATCTCAGTGTACACTTTCTTCGCGTCTTCAATAGAAGACCATAGAGCAGGGCGGAAGTTGTTATCGAAAGCAATCTTAACGCCTTTCGCACGGCATTTAGTGAGAACTTCGATAAGTGACTTCAGACAATCTTCAGGAAGAATCGCAACACTGATACCGCTTAGGTAAATCATTTGATGTTCGCAAAGCTGTTTCTCAAGCTCTTCAAGTTGAACATCACGTAGCCAGTATTTTGCTGCTGCATCATTACGCCAGTAGAAGAAGCTTCTTTCACCATCTTCACGAGTCTGGATTGTGTAGATACCCGGCAATTTTTTCTCAGATAGGAAAACCATATCTGTGTTAAGACCTTCTTGTTTCCATGCTGATAGCATTTCTGTACTGAAAGGGTCTTTGCCAAGGCCCGTTACGTACGAAGTCGTAACACCAGCAGACTGAGTAAGACGAGATAGGTAAACAGCAGTATTTAAAGTGTCGCCACCAAATCCTTGTTCAACTGCACCTTCGTTTTTTCTAAGTTCGACCATGCATTCGCCGATGATCGCCACTTTTTTGATTTGGTTCATAGGAAAACTCCGTATGTATTACGAGATTTGATTGAATCTAAACTCGTAATGAAACAAGGCGTAATAAGCAAAAATAAAACAACTATCCATATGGTTATATAAAGCAGCTGTCTTATAAAAAATTAAAATATTTCGACCATATTTAATCGAAAAAAGCCAACCAGAACTGGTTGGCTTAAAATCATCTATTCCCGATAAATGATTTACTCACAATTAAGCGATTAAAGACTTAACGTAAGCTTCAAGTTCTGCATCTTGGCAGTTGCTGAAGAAACACTCTTGGAAACGAGCGCCGCCAACAGCAGTTTTCACTAGCTCTTGGTCGATTGAACGTAGAGCTTCAACGATGCTGTCTTTAGCTACTGCAGATTTAACTTGGCTTAGGATGCCAGCGTTACGTTGTTGTGGTTCAGCACGCTCTTTAGGGTAGCCTTCGCCACGTGGGCCAGTGAAAGCTTTTTCGAACATGTAACGTACGTTAAGTTCGCCAGCCCAACCAAAGCCTTTAGCGAATGCTAGAGCAATAGCGTTACCGTTGTTGATTTGGTTGAATAGGAAAGCGTCAGATGGCTCTAGGCAGTAACCACAAACAACACCTGGGTGTAGGTTTAGAGACATCATTGCGCCTTGACCAGTACCACAACCTGCAACTACGAAGTCAACTGCTTTAGAGTTAAGAAGGATGCTAGCCATGATGCCTAGGTGGATGTAAGTTAGGTGGTGATCAGCTTCATCGCTCATACCAACGTTGAATACATCGTGACCAAGAGGAGCCGCAACAGTGTTTAGTTCGTTAAGAACCATTGCGTTTTTACCAGCTTGGCTGTTTTCCATCATCAATGCAATTTTCATCAGATTCTCCTGCAACCGTAGTTGCGTATATTATTTAAACTTTTAGCAGTCTTCTGCGAAGCTCACTAACGTTAACGTAATTAATACTGTTAGTTCTAAACACTGAGTGTCAACGCTTAGAACTAACACTCTTAGAGCTTAAATACTAGACGTTTATCTTAGTATAAAAGGCTAAGAATAAAGCAGTTCAGAATAGAGAAAGTGATCGTTAAACAATCACTTTCCCATAATCTGACAGTTAGACGAATTAACGTGCTAACCAACCACCGTCAACAGCGATAGTGTAGCCGTTGATGTAGTCTGAAGCTTTAGAAGCTAGGAACACACATGGACCAGCTAGGTCTTCTGGAGTACCCCAACGGTCAGCAGGGATACGCTCAAGGATAGCTTGGTTGCGGTCAGCGTCTGCACGTAGAGCAGCAGTGTTGTTAGTAGCCATGTAACCAGGTGCGATAGCGTTAACGTTGATGTTGTGCTTAGCCCATTCGTTAGCCATTAGACGAGTGATACCCATTACGCCGCTCTTAGAAGCAGTGTATGAAGGAACACGGATACCGCCTTGGTAAGAAAGCATAGAAGCGATGTTGATGATCTTGCCGCCGTTGCCTTGAGCCATGAATTGCTTAGCTACTGCTTGAGACATAAAGAATACAGACTTGATGTTGATGTTCATAACATCATCCCAGTCTTGCTCAGAGAAGTCGATTGCGTCGTTACGACGGATGATACCAGCGTTGTTTACTAGGATATCAACGCGACCACACTCTTCAACAGCGCGGCTAACGATTGAAGGGATGTCGTCCAACTTCATTAGGTTCGCACGAACGTCGATGAACTTTTGGCCAGTTGCTTTGATTAGTTCGATTGTTTCAGTTGGTTCAACAATGTTCACACCAACGATGTCACAACCTGCTTGTGCAAGACCTAGAGCCATACCTTGACCTAGACCAGTATCACAACCAGTTACGATTGCAACTTTACCTTTCACATCAAATGAATCAAGAATCATTACTTTTTCCTCAACGTACCCAATTAAATATGAACAGGAACTCCCTGATCATCATGTGCAGTAAACATAACAAAAAAAAAATCGACCATCAATTAAAAATGAAAGGGCATTTCAAAAATTTCTACCCACATCTAATTTTTGCTCTGTAACTCTCACTCTCAAAAACAAAATAGCATTTTAAAATTAATGTTAGTTAAAATTAAAGCTGTTACAATGGACATGTATATTAATAAATGGTTAAGAAGATATGACAGAAAAAGCGACCCTACCGGAACAAGTCTCTTCAGTACTGAAGGTGTTTAATATATTGCATGCCTTGGGCGAAAATAAAAAATGCGGTGTGTCCGATTTATCGCAACGTTTGATGATGTCCAAAGCGAAAACCATCCATTTCCTCGAAACCATGATGAGCTTAGGCTACGTAACTAAAGTTGGCGAGGAGTACTCTTTGACTCTAAAACTGTTTGAGTTGGGTGCAGGTCCGCTTGAATACATTAATTTAGAACAACTTGCGGACAAAGAGATGGTGTTTATCTCGGATGTGATTGGTGAAGCAATTCATCTAGGAGTATTAGAAGGTGACTGCTTCGTTCACACACATAAGATTGATGCGCAATATAACCTGATTACACATTCAGACATTGGTCGCCCGCGTCCTTTATACAGTACGGCGATTGGCAAGATGTTGCTTTCTGGCTTAGAAGACAGAGCAGTAAAAGCGCTTCTAAACGATATCGAATTTATTAAGCACACGCCAAATACGATGGAAAACGTTGAGCAGGTTGTGGCAGCGTTGGCTCCAATTCGTAAACAGCATTATTCGGAAAGTATGGAAGAGCAAGAACCGGGGATCCGTTGTCTTGCTGCACCTATCTATGATCGAATGGGTAACATTATTGCTGGTTTGTCGATTTCTACACCAACCATTCGTTACAACGAGACGCGTAAAGCAGAATGTATTCAACTGCTTCATGGCGCATGTCAGCGCATTTCAGCCCAGCTAGGATTCCATAAATATCCAGTGCCTGTGATGCAAGCTGAAGCAATCTAACTTATTTACTACTTTCCATTTATTAAAAAAGCCACCGTCGATAGAGGG
The DNA here is from genome assembly GCF_058630515.1 of Vibrio sp. HM8-C. Lineage (NCBI taxonomy): Bacteria > Pseudomonadati > Pseudomonadota > Gammaproteobacteria > Vibrionales > Vibrionaceae > Vibrio > Vibrio sp. HM8-C. The sequence goes on along the minus strand of NZ_JBMMKS010000006.1, from coordinate 141,825 downwards.
TGGCTTTTGCTTTTTGAGTGTCTCGTATTAGGTTATTTCGTTAAACCTAACGCTTCATTCATCACGTGGAAGATGTAGTTTTGCTCAACCGCACCTTGGAAAAGGTAAGCTTGAGGACCACGAGCAAAGATAGCAACGTCTTCACCTGAGTGTGTTTCTGAATCCAGCTTGATCATTGACTGTTGTAGGTAGTCAATCTTCATCACTTCTTCTTCCGTTGGATTTGGACGATCTGCACCACCAGTCGCTACTGCACCAGGGCCGTTGCCATAGCTCAATGTCGTGTAGTTTTTGCCGTATGCATCAACGCTTAGCTTACCGTTTGATTTTGATAAACCTAGAATAGGGTTGCCACGGTCAGCATAACCATTAGAAATCAGTGTGTGTGCATGGTCAGCAGTAACAATGATCAGCGTATCTTCTGGATTTGTTTTATCGAGCGCGGCTTTGATAGCGTTATCGTAAGCAACGGTATCCCATAATGCGCGAGCTGCATTACCTTCGTGGTGCGCGTGGTCAATACGACCTGCTTCAACCATCAATACATAACCTTCTTTATTCTGAGCCAGTAGATCAATCGCTTTAGACGTCATTTCAGCTAAAGATGGTTCGTCACCTTTACGATCAGCTTCGTATTGCATGTGGCTGCTTTCAAACAGACCAAATACTTTTTTCGCATCAGCAGGGATGCTTTCGAAACCTTTTTGGTCGTAAACGTATTGACCATCTGGGTGCTGTGCTTGCCATTTTTCAACTAGGTTTTGACCATCTTTACGTTTACCTTTTTTACCTTCTGGATCGACGACATCGACAGGTAAGAATTCACGGCGACCGCCACCAAAGACGACATCCATACCTTTACCGTCGTTAAAGTTGATCAACTGCTGAGCGATATCCACACAGCCTTGATTCTTCGCGATGTTTGGCATTGTTGCGTCATTTTCCCAGTCGCGGTCAGCCGAGTGAGCGTAAGTGGTTGCTGGAGTTGCATGGGTAATACGTGCAGAAGAAACAACACCGACAGACATGCCTTTTTCAGCCGCCATTTCCCATGCTGTTTTTGCTTCGTTACCTTTCACGGTGTTACAGAAACCACGTTGAACGTTGTCATCTACGCTAATCACGCCTTGTTTCGTTTTCACACCTGTTACCATCGCAGATGCTGTACCCGCTGAATCTGGAGTTTGTGCGTTGGTATTGTAAGTTTTTGATAGCGCCATGTTTGGCATGCTTTCCATGCTTAGGCGATATTCTTCACCCATTAAACCACGGCGTTGACCTTCAAAAATTCGCGCAGCGGTAATGGTGCCAACACTCATACCGTCACCAACGAACAAAATAACGTTCTTAGCTGGCTTATCAATCGGTAGGTTAGCTTTTGCTTTCGCGATATTTTCTTGTGCTTGTTTAAACCAAACATCGTCTTTTTGCGGTGCAGTAACACCTGCTGTTTGGCTTTGAGAAGAACAACCTGCTAGGGCTGTCAAAATACCACTGACTAATAGAAGTTTTTTACTTTTCACGGGCATAGGCTCCAAATGTTTTTTCGAATTTCCATGTTGTTCAAAGGCTTAACAGAGACCAATTACCCAATATCTTTGTGAATAATGCGTTACTGATGTATGAAGTTTTTATTATTGTCATATTACTGTCTTATGGAGCGGGTAGTTTTTTGGCTAACGATAACTAACGTATCTTTCTGATATCAATAGAATTACTGACAATGAAAAAAACTCGATTAAAACGTTATGTAGGCATAGCGATAGTGGCAGTGTCGTGCGCGATGGGAAGTGCTTCAACTGCTGCTGCATCACAAGAAACGACAGTACCCAGTTCAGATGTTATCACTCTCGACTGGATGGATTTGATTCCTGAAAATGAACGCAACGTGGCTTTGATGCCGAAAAAAGCACCAGTTAACCATGAAAGCGACACGCCTGCGCAAAATTTGGCGGGTGGATTTCGTGATGACTTAGATGAAAAACAAGTGCGTATTCCGGGCTTTGTTATTCCCTTAGAAGGGAATGATGAAGTGGTGACTGAGCTACTCTTAGTCCCTTATTTCGGCGCTTGTATCCACGTTCCGCCACCGCCACCTAATCAAATTATCTATGTGAAGTTTGAGAAAGGTGTACCAATCCAAGGCTTGTGGGATGTGGTCTACATTGTAGGGGAATTGAATGTTGAAATGGTTGAGTCAGATTTAGGCCAAGCCGGTTACCTGATTAACGGTGTTACGGTAGAAGCTTATAACGATTCAAGCTCATAATGGATTACAAGGATCAATCGTTTATTGCTCAATCAGTTATTACTCAATCAGTGATTGTTTAAACTTTGATTGCTAGCAAAGACATCTAAGTATAAGAAGGCCGCTGAGAGGAAGGAAATTTACCCAGCGGCAAAAAAATTAGCCTATTTAGGTGGGTGGTGCTCAATCCAGTGGCGAGCGATTTGTTCGCGAGTGGTAATCCAAACACCTTCGTGAGACTGCACGTAATCCAAAAATTTCTTCAGTGCCATAAAACGACTGGGTTTACCTATGATTCGACAATGAAGACCAACCGACATCATTTTTGGTTTATCTCTGCCTTCTTCATATAGGCAATCAAAGTTCTCTTTTAGATATTGGAAAAACTCCTCGCCGTGGCTAAAACCATAAGGTGAAGAAAAACGCATGTCATTGGTATCTAATGTATATGGAATCACCAGATGTGGTCTGGTTTCCCCCGGTTTTTGACTGTTTGGTACATTTGTCCAGAATGGCAGGTCATCACCATAGTAATCGGAGTCGTAGAGCATGCCATTTTGCTCTGCAACTAATTCACGGGTGTTTGGTGAATCTCGTCCTGTATACCAACCAATAGGGCGCTTACCGGTTAAACGTTCGATGATATCGAGCGCTTGCTTCATGTGTTCGCGTTCTTTCTTGATCGGCATGTTTTGATAGTGAATCCACTTTAGACCGTGGCAAGCAATCTCATGTCCATCTTCGATAATGGCTTTGGTTACTTCTGGATTACGCTCTAAAGCAGTGGCGACGCCGAAAACAGTTAACGGCAGTTCGCGCTTTTTAAATTCATTGAGAATGCGCCATACACCTGCGCGTGAACCATATTCATAAAGTGATTCCATACTCATATGGCGAGTAGGGTAAGCCTCTGCGCCTGCTATTTCTGATAAGAAAATTTCGGAGTGTGAATCTCCGTGAAGAACACAGTTTTCACCGCCTTCTTCATAGTTAAGAACAAACTGAATGGCGATTTTGGCATTATTGGGCCATTTGGCATCTGGAACGTTATCTCGTCCATAACCTACGTAATCACGAGGATTAAATTCTTCCATGTTAACTTCCTTTTTAACGGCTTTTCTTTCTTTATATGTTGTACGTTTTTAGCATTTCTTTTTATTGGCTGAACCTAGCGGAGTCAGAGAAGCTATGACGTCCAGTGTTGGTAACGTCCTTTAAATGATTTTTTTAGTGGTGCTGCGTACTGACCACTTTTGGACGTCGTAAGCTTGAGCTGATGGAGTGACTCAGCCAGTTTGACGGCTGCGCTTACTCCGTCAATCACGGGTACGCTTAGCTCTGAGGAAAGCTTCTCAACTAAGTCAGACATTCCAGCGCAGCCCAGTACAATTGCTTCTGCTTTGTCTTCACGTATCGCTAATTGACACTCGTTAAGCAGCAGTTGGTAGGCTGAGTCGGTTAGGTCTTCAAGATCCAATACAGGAATATCTGTAGCTCTCACGCCTGAACACAAGTGCTGATATCCATAGCGATGCAAGAGATGGTCTGCTGCCGGCAAGGTGCGAGACATGGTCGTCACAACGCCAAATCGGTGCGAAACCAAACTTGCCAATTGGAAAGCTGCGCCTGCAATACCGATGACTGGAACGCTGGCTAGTTCGCGTGCCGCTTCAATAGCAGGATCACCAAAACAGGCAATAATATGAGCGTCTACATTTTCCGCTTCACCTTGAGCAATCACATCCAGCAGCGCGGCGGCGGCAATTGTTTCATCCAAAGCGCATTCAATACTTTCAGGCCCGTGTTCAGGAGAGCGGGCAATAATTTGTGTATCAGGCAAACATACGGCGCGTGCTGATTGTGCGATTTTGCTCGTCATACCTAAGCAGGTATTGGGATTAATTAATTGTATTTTCATCGCTGATTCCGTTGTTGCGTGCTTTTATCAATGTTTAATTAGGAAAATGCTTAATTAGGAAAAAAGGTTTAATTAGGCAAACAGTTTTCCAAAATCCACATGTGTGTCCTGTTTGCCAGTTAGTGAAATGGATGCTTTCAAATGCACTAGGTGGTGGCGCATCCAATGTTGAGCTTCACTAACTAACCCTTTGTCGAGTAAATCAACTAGGCTCATGTGATCGCCACAGTCGCAATTGACACTTTCACGTGTGCCATAAGCTGCGATCACCAATGAAGAGCGATAACACAGCTGCTCTACAAATTCAGCGAGCACAAGGTTGTTACCCACGCGGGCTAATTCATAGTGGAACTTAGCCGTGAGCTGAATCGCTTGCGCAACTTCGCCATTGAGATTAGCTTGTTTTTCTAGCTCAACCATTGTGCGGAACTGTTGTGATAACTTGTCGTTCCAACTCTCACTGATTGCTGGAATCAACAAAGGCTCAAGCATGATTCGGCTATCCCAAACTTCGGAGGCTTCTCTTCGGCTTGGTCGATTTACTTGCGCGCCTTTATTAGGTTGAATAACAACAAAACGCTCTAATGCTAATCGTTGCAGCACCTTGCGAATACCTGTACGGCTGACACCAAATGCTTCAGACAGTTTGTCCTCTGGAAGACGTTCGCCTGGCGGTAGTTGATGTTCAACAATGGCCTTTAGCATTTTTTGATAAATGATATCGTCGTTAGACATGTGGAACTCTCTAATTACGGTTGTATACAAAGCGGTAGTGCAATATGTATACCAAACAGTCTTTTATTGTTTTCCGTGCGCAGCAGCGATACTCAGGTTGATAATGCTTGGTCTTATTGCACTAAGATGCAGCATTTGTTCGACTCTGGTGCATAAAACTGTGTGTACAATATTCGGTAAGCTAGTGATATGGTAGCTTGTGAGTTTGGCACACTACTTGTATTTATAATTGTATACAATTGACGTAATTAAAAGCTTACATGGATATGTAGGGATTATTTAAAGAGCAGACACAATACTATGAATGTAATCGATAAGTTGAAAAAGGAATGGTTTCTCGTTGGCATGGTCGTCGCTATCGCTTTAGCAACGGTGAGCTCGGATGTGGGTAAATCAGGGGGATGGATTCACCTAGATGTGCTTACCGGTGTCGGTGTGGCGATTGTTTTCTTCCTCCATGGCTTAGGGCTTTCTCCACAAGCGATTAAAGCCGGTATGGCGAATTGGCGTCTGCATTTGTATATTCAAGCGGCGACTTTCGTTGTCTACCCGTTGTTGTGGGTGATCTTTGGTGAAGCGTTTATGGCCTATATGCCAGCCGCTTTAGCATTTGGTTTCTGCTATTTACTCGTGCTGCCAAGCACAATCTCATCTTCTGTCGCGATGACCAGCGTAGGTAAAGGCAACGTACCGGGCGCAATTTTCAATGCATCGTTATCGAGCATCATCGGCGTCGTGATCACACCATTCTTAATTCAACTCTTTATGGGTGTTGAAGGGGTAGAACTTGACTTAATGGCTTCGGTTTTATCCATTGCTAAGCTTCTGCTTCTGCCAATGATCGTCGGTCAAATTCTTCGTCCATACCTTGTTGATTGGATCTCTAAACACAAAGGTGCGGTGGGCAAAGTCGATAAGTACGTGATTTTGGCTATTGTTTACAACGCGTTCTGTGATTCAGTAGAAAACGGCATCTGGAGTGAGTTCTCAATTGGGCTGCTTGCGACTTCTATAGCGATCTGTTTGCTAATTCTGTTGTTTATGGTGCATTTAATTCAGTGGGGTGCACGCCGCGTAAACTTCGAACTTCCAGATGAAGTGGCTGCAGTATTCTGTGGCACTAAGAAAACACTGGCGGCGGGTATTCCAATGGCAAAAGTGATTTTTGGAACCGATCCTACACTCGGCATGATCTTATTGCCTATCATGCTTTACCACCCAATCCAGATTTTCTACTGTGCAATATTAGCGAATCGTTATGCGCGCCAACATGAAGGTGCAGCTGTGACGAATTAGTCGTTAAGAATATGAAGTTTAGTCGTTAATAAATAGAAAGATAAAAGGAAGTAAAATGACTAAGGATAGTCGAGTCTATTGCTCTCAAGGGCCAGAACAATTACCTGCCAAAGAACGCGGAAGCTTAAGCGGAAAACAGTTTGTTTTTAAAGACTTGTTTGATGTTAAAGGCTATAAAACTGGAGCAGGAAATCCTCAATGGTTGGCGACGCATGCTTGTGCGCCAACCACATCTTCATTGATCTCTAAGCTGCTCAATAACGGTGCCGAGTGTGTCGGACGTGTACAAACCGATGAACTGGCATACAGCCTAAATGGACAGAACATCCACTACGGCACACCAATAAACCCTGTTGCGCCAGATTGCATTCCTGGAGGCTCGTCCAGTGGCAGTGCTGTTGCCGTGGCAAACAGTGAATGTGATTTCTCAATCGGCACGGACACCGGCGGATCTGTACGAGTACCTGCCAGTTATTGTGGTTTGTTTGGTCTTCGACCAACACTCGGTTCGCTTGATCTTCACGCGTGCTTTGAACTATCGAAAAGTTTCGATACCGCAGGCATTTTCAGTCGCGAGTTACCATTGCTGCGCAAAGTTTGGCGTGTGTTGTCTGGTTCAAAATCAGAAAGTCGCAGTGCAACTCATCTCTACTTAGATAACCAGTGTGCACAAGTACTCAGTGAAGAACGCTTGGCTCGTTTAATAAGTTGGTGTGACCAAGCTGAGATTGAGTTAGTCCGTGGTGATGTCTTGCAGGAGAATGGTTGGCAATTAAGCGATCTCAGCTTGTTGTTCAGAACTATCCAAGGCTACGACATTATCCAAAAACATGGATTATGGCTTGAACAACATGGTGACAGTTTAGACCCAGCAATTTTGGAGAGAGTGAAGTGGTCTCGTACCATTTCTGAGCAGGATTATTTGCAAGCGTTGGATAAGCAGTCCGAATTCCGTGAGCTCATTACTTACCATCTAACTGAATATGCGCTTGCTTGGGCAATTCCAACCACACCATCAGGTCCGCCAGCGTTGACTATGAGTGGCGAAGCACTTGCGACTTACCGAACTCAGCTAATGGGTTTAACCAGTATTGCAGGTCTAAGTGGATTGCCTCAATTACATCTGCCAATGCAAGGATTGCAAGAAGGCCCATGCGGAGTATCCGTTATGGGTTTATCGAATCGAGAAGAAGACCTAATGACGTCAGGTGAAAAGCTGATCCAAGGAGAAAGTAAATGAAATATCAAACTGCTTTTACCGCTCCACACTATAAGGCTGCTCAAGTAGGTCAGAAGATCCTCGATCAAGGTGGCACTGCAAGCGAGGCAATGGTTTCAGCGGCGGCGATGATTGCTGTGCAATATCCTCATATGAATAGCATTGGTGGTGACAGTTTCTGGTTAATTGCCAAACAAGGTCAAACTCCGGTTGCCATTGACGGCTGTGGTGCGGCTGCAATGAATGTCGATGTTGAACACTACCGCAGTCAAGGTGCAGAACTGCCAGAATTTGGAGGTCAGGCTGCGATTACTATGGCTGGTACAGTTTCGGCTTGGCAAAAAGCACTAGAGCTTGATTCAACCAACCTCAGTTTGCATACCTTGTTAGACCCAGCGATCATCGCGGCGCAGCAGGGTATTGAAGTTACTCAAAGCTTAGTGAATGCCAGTGAGAAAACATTCGGTCGTTTAGCGCAGCTCAAATCATTTGCAGAACACTTTCTCAAGGACGGAAAAACACTGACAGTGGGTGACATTGTCACTAACCAAGCGCTGGCAAACACACTTAGAACTCTTGCTGAAAATGGGTTAGATGATTTCTATCGCGGAGAGGTAGCAAAAAGTGCCGCCGCTGAGTTGGCACAAGCCGGAAGTCCCATTTCGTTAGACGATTTCGAGCAACATCAAGCCAAAGTGATGGCTCCTTTATCGGTAGAAACATCGAAAGGTAAGCTTTACAACTTTGGCGCGCCAACCCAAGGTGTCGCATCGCTGCTGATATTGGCGATATACGACCGACTAGCATCACAAGCTCAAAGCGAAGTCGACCATATACATCTCTTGGTTGAAGCAACCAAACAAGCTTTCATCATTCGAGATAAAGAAGTGTGTGATGAGGAATATCTGACTCAACCACTACAAGAGTGGCTGAACGATTCAGTGATTGATCGTTGCACTGCACAAGTTTCAATGGAACAGGCATTGCCATGGCCGCATCAGGCACAACCGGGTGACACTATCTGGATGGGTGCAACCGACCAATACGGCACTATGGTCAGTTTCATTCAAAGTATTTATTGGGAGTTTGGCACTGGTGTTGTGCTGCCATCCACAGGTATTTTGTGGAATATCCGTTCAAAAAGTTTCTCGTTAGATGCTAAGCATCACAACGTGCTTGCGGGCGGTAAAAAGCCGTTCCACACATTAAACCCTGCATACGCGGAATTAGCTGATGATCGACGCATGGTTTACGGAACCATGGGTGGTGAAGGGCAACCTCAAACTCAAGCCTGTTTGTTTAGCCGCTACCACTATCAGGGATATGCGCTGGATGAAGCAGTTGCGCTTCCGAGATGGTTGTTAGGACGCACTTGGGGGGATTCAACCAACAACTTACGCCTTGAAGAATCTCTCTATCAGCAATATGGCGAACAACTGAAACAAAGAGGCCACGATGTTACTTACGTGGCGGATAACAACGAATTAATGGGACACGCTGGCGCAATCATTATTGATACGCATGGAAAAGCTTCGGCGACCAGTGATCCTCGTAGCGATGGAACTTATTTACTTGGAGAATAAAATGACAGCCCATAATGAATTGCATTCAACTGGCAACTTATTTGAAACGCTTAACCCGCCACAACGTCTGCTTATGGGGCCTGGGCCAATCAATGCGTATCCACGCGTACATCAAGCGATTTCGCAATCCCTGATTGGTCAGTACGACCCTGTAATGACAGGTTATATGAACCAAGTTCAGTCGCTGTATCGCGGTGTGTTTTTTACTAATAACCAACAAACTATGCTGGTGGATGGTACGGCTCGTTCAGGAATTGAAGCGGTATTAGTTTCGGTTCTTCAGCCGGGTGACAAAGTGTTGGTTCCAGTCATTGGTCGATTTGGTCATCTGCTTTGTGAAATAGCGCAACGTGTAGGTGCAGTCGTTAAAACGATTGATATTGAATGGGGTGAAGTATGTCCTGCTGAAAAAGTTGAGCAGGCGATTAAATCCTTCAATCCAAAATTGGTGGCGACGGTACAGGGTGACACATCCACGACCATGAATCAGCCATTGCAAGAAATCGGCGAGGTTTGTCAGCGTCACGGTGTACTTTTCTACTGTGATGCTACCGCTTCAATTGCGGGTAACGATCTTAAGGTGGATGAATGGCACTTAGATGCGGTATCAGCAGGTTTGCAAAAATGTCTTGGCGGACCTTCTGGTTCTGCGCCAATTACCTTAAGTGACCGTTGCGCGGCACTGATTAATCGTCGCAAACATGTTGAAGCCGGTATTCGCGCCGATCACCACACTCAAGGTGAGGATGCGATGATTCAATCGAACTATTTCGATTTAGCGATGATCATGGATTATTGGGGACCAGAGCGCCTGAACCACCATACAGAGGCGACCAGCATGCTTTATGCCGCTCGTGAATGTGCGCGAATCTTCCTTGAAGAAGGTCCAGAAAAGGTTATCGCGCGTCATAAGCAAGCCGGTGATGCAATGGCAGCTGGATTACGTGCGATGGGGCTTGAGTTATTTGGTAATCAAGCTTACAAGATGAACAACGTAGTTGGTGTCTACATTCCTGCGAATGTGAATGGTGATGCTGTTCGATTAGAGCTTCTAAACCGTTTTGGTATCGAAATCGGCACTTCATTTGGACCGCTACATGGCAAGATCTGGCGTATTGGCACTATGGGCTATAACGCTCGTCAAGAGTGCGTGCTTTCTACTTTGGCCGCTTTAGAATCGATGCTGATCAAGCACAAAGCGAAAATAGACCCAGGTCAAGCTGTTGCTGCGGCAATGGAATTTTATCAATAGTGGGAGTGTTATGACTGTTTTTATTGAGATGGACACACAAAGTCGCGCGATGCGACTGATGGAGCAATCTGATGTTCTTGCTTCATTTAGTGAGAGTGAAACGGGCTTAACACGGGCGTATTTAACACCACAACATCGTGCTGCGCATGATCAATTAGCATTATGGATGCAGCAAGCGGGCTTAGAAACTTGGCAAGACAGTGTGGGCAATCAGTGGGGCAGAAAAGTCTCGCCAAATCCAACTAAGCCAACGCTGATTTTGGGCTCTCATAGCGATACGGTGGTGAATGCGGGTAAATATGACGGTAACTTAGGTGTCTTGCTCGCCATTGAAACACTGGCAGCTCTGCGTGAAGAAACCTTTCCATTTCACATCGATGTTGTCGCCTTTGCTGACGAAGAAGGCACACGGTTTAACACCACGTTAATCGGTTCGAGTTCGGTTGCTGGCTGCTTCAACTCGAATTGGTTACAAGTGGCTGACGCTAACGGTGTCACTATGGCTCAAGCGATGCGAGAGTTTGGACTTGATCCTGAGAAAGCGGGCAGTGATGCACGTAAAGCGCAGGATGTTCAGGCTTACTTAGAAGCGCATATTGAGCAAGGTCCCGTGCTTGAAGCAGAAAATCTAGCGGTGGGTGTGGTAACGGGTATTGCGGGTGCAAAACGTTTTCAATGTGAAGTGACAGGTATGGCTGGTCACGCTGGAACAGTGCCAGTGCGCCTACGTCAAGATGCGATGAGCGGTGCTGCCGAGATGATTTTGGCAATTGAGAAACTGGCTAAAGATCAAGGCGTGGTCGCTACCGTGGGCAAATGCGAAATCATTTCCGGTGCAGTAAACGTGATTGCGGGCAAAGTGAAGTTTACGATTGATATTCGTAGCGCTTCGCAGTCCGCGTTAGAAACCGCAACTTATGAAATGTTAGAGCAACTGAAGCATATCGCTCAACAGCGCAAGCTTACTTTTGACTGTGAAAACATCTACAAAGCGAAAGCCGTTCAATGCAGCAATAAGCTGCAACAAAAATGGGCGAATGTAGTTGAGAAAGTCACCAACTCATCGGCTCGTTATTTGCCAAGTGGTGCAGGGCATGACGCCATGGTGATGGCGGAACTGACAGATACAGGAATGTTGTTTATTCGTTGCGAAAAGGGCATCAGTCATAACCCTAGAGAGCAGGTTCTGACGTCCGATGTTGAGATTGGTTTGGCGTGTTTTATTGAGATGATTCGAAGCTTTAACGCTTGATGAGATCTGCTTTTAGAAACTTCGTAAGATTAAATAAAGAACCCCACAATCGTGGGGTTCTTTATCGTTTTAGTTCAGCTCTTCTGCTTCAACAAGGTTGGCTGTTTTCTCTTCATAGGCATGCTCAAACGCTTTAAGACGTTTGTAGATAGACAGCAGTTCAACAATCGTAGTCCAAGAGTTGACTAAGTATTGGAATGAGTTTTCAACTTGGTTGAACGCGTTCATGATTCGTTGCATCACGCCAAGCGTAAACGCACCAGCAACAATCGATGGTGCAAGCGCAATAAACGGGATAAATGCCCCGAACTGCAAGTAGCCATAGCGAACCACGTTGAAATACACATAGTGCATGTACAGTTTGAAGTAGTTCTGACGAACATTACCAAACAGTTCTTCTAATGTGAGTGGATGTGCGCGGTCTTCGTAGTCTTCACCGTAAACCAGTTCTTTACGATACGCCGCTTCAACTTTCTGGTTGTTAAACTCTAGACCCGGTAGTTTGATACCTGCAAAAGCAAGCAGCACTGTACCAAAAATCGACCAAATGATAGCAACGAACACTAAGGCTTGTGGCACTTCGCCAACGAACGGTAGCGTTGTGACATAGCCCGATAATCCCCAAAGAATTGGCAGGAAGGCGATCAGTGTCATTACTGAGTTAAGCAAGCGAACGCCTAAGCTTTCCATGATGCTTGCAAAACGCATGGTGTCTTCTTGAATACGTTGAGCAGCACCTTCAATGTGACGAACATGTTCCCATCTTGCGGTGTAGTGTTCTGTCATTGCTGTGCGCCAACGGAACACAAAATGGCTGACGAAGAAGGCGTTACCCACTGCTACCATAATGGCGATCATCAGCAGTACCATCACTGTTGAAAGCTCAGAGTAAAACTCTGCGAGGGTAATGCTGTTAGGTGCTGTCAGTGCTTTTTGGATCAAGTTATAAAAATCACCGTACCACTCATTAAGCATTACACTGACTTCTACTTGGAACCAAGTAATAAACACAATTAAGCCAGAGCCAAGTACCGACCATTTTGCCCATTTCTGTCCACCGAGTATCATCCAACCGCCAATGAAAAGGGCGTAACACACCGTCATAAACTGATACAGCCAAGCATTCACGGCAGTTTCTGTTGCTGATTGAAACTCAGCAGTTACCGCTTCGCTTGCACCTTCAACCAGAGCCGCAGGATAATCAACGCCGAAGATGTGAGCCAAACTGAGGTAGGGGCCGAGATCTTCAATGACGGTATACCAGCCGATAACACAAACGAGTGCCCAAAGAACAAAGCTCAAGAAAAACAATTTGGGTTTTGGGAAAAAAGAACTAAACACGGCATCTTCCTTTTGATGACAAAACGCTACACCCACTTTCAGAATTTGAGTAAGGGTATCTTTAATTTCAGTATATTACTGACCGCATAAAATACGATTAGTTTTATACACATCCTAATTAAAACCATTTTAGACGTGGCTTGGTTTGTAAAAAAACTATTAATTAGTGTTAATGAGTATTTAATCCAACAAACCTCTTTTCTTACGGGTTCAACTTGTTTTAGTATCAGAACACTAAGTATTGGACATGCATCTCACATCGCCAGCCCAGACTTAACGGACTTATCTTTAGTAGTAATTTATTTGTAGGAAAAAATATGGCGGCTTTTGGTACTGTATTTATGCCTAAGATGGCATTAGCAACATTCGAAAATAATCAATGGTCAGACGCTGAAATCGTAGCTTCTGACAGCATCTCGCTTCATCCGGGTGCTCACGTCTTGCATTATTCAAGTACGTGTTTTGAAGGTTTAAAAGCTTTCCGTCACGAAGATGGTAGCGTGCACGTCTTTCGAATGGACCAAAACGTCAACCGTTTCGCACAAAGCAGCAAACTACTTTCTCTACCAGAAGTGAATAAAGAACAACTTTCAAAGATGATCGTTGATGTTGTTGCTGAGTTCGCTTCAGAAGTACCTGCGCCTCCGGGTTCTATGTACATTCGCCCAACTCACATTGGTACTGAAGCGGCTGTTGGTAAAGCAGCAGCTCCATCTCTATCATCTATGATGTATGTACTGCTTTCTCCAGTGGGTGACTACTTTGCTGGTGGTGCAAGTGCGCTGCGTCTTCTGCTTGATGAAACAGGTCAACGTTGCGCGCCACACATGGGTATGATTAAGAGTGGTGGTAACTACGCAAGTGCTCTTTCTCCGACACTAGAAGCAAAAGCAAAATACAAAGCTGACCAAGTTCTGTTCTGTCCAAACGGCTACATTACAGAAACAGGTGCTGCAAACTTCCTGTTGGTTGATGGCAACGAAATCATTACTAAAGCATTGGATTCAAGCTTCCTACACGGTGTAACTCGCTCAAGTATTCTGACGATTGCTAAAGATCTAGGTATGACAGTAAGCGAACGTGAAGTGTCTGTAGAAGAACTTCTAGAGCGAGCTGCGAAACCGGGTGTAGAAGCAATGCTTTCTGGCACAGCTGCGGTTCTAACGTCAGTAGGTACATTTATCCACAACGGCGAAGATGTGAAAGTAGGCAGCGGTGAAGTTGGTCCTATTGCTCAGAAACTTCGTCAAGCACTGAACGATATTCAGTGGGGTAAAGCACCAGATACACACAACTGGCTAACTAAGATTGCTTAATTCAATCATGTAGTTAGTTAGAAAAGACAACAAAAAAAGCCAGCGATGACCGCTGGCTTTTTCTTTATCGATTTCAATCTATTAGGAGCTATTATCCATAAGCCACACTTGGGAACCACAGTACCAGTTGTGGCCAAGCGACGAGACAAACCAGAGCAAATAGTTGAATCAAAATGAAAGGTACTACGCCTCGGTAGATATCTTTCAGGGTTACGCCTTCAGGGCAAACACCTTTGAGATAAAACAGCGCAAATCCCACTGGTGGTGTTAAGAAGCTGGTTTGAAGCGCCATGGCCACCAACATCACAAACCAAACCAATGACGGATCATCAACCACGCCGTGACCGTCCAGTTCGAAACCCAAACTTTTTACTACTGGTGCTAGTAATGGCAGCGCAATTAAGGTGATTTCAATCCAGTCTAGGAAGAAACCTAGGAAGAACACAATCATCAAAATAAACGCAATAATGCCGTACGGACCAAATGGTAATCCTCTGAGGAAACTCTCAATCAGTTCGTCGCCACCCAACTCGCGCAGAACGAGTGCGAAGCAAGATGCACCTAGGAAAATCATAAAGATGTAGGCCGTCGTACCGTAGGAAGCTAACACCACTTCTTTAACAACTTTCAGATTGAGTTTCTTGTTGTACACAGCAAGTAAAGTTGCACCTAGTGCACCAATGCCAGAAGCTTCGGTCGGTGTTGCGATACCAGCGAAGATTGAACCCAGCACAACAAAGATCAGTATTACCGTTGGTGTGATGTCTTTGAACACTTGCAGAATTAGACGCCATTCAACCGGTTGAATGTCTTCTGGGATCGGTGCCTTTACTGGATTCATCTTACCGACGAACAAAATGTAGAGGATATAGAACAGACCTAACAATAACCCCGGAATAACTGCACCCATGAAAAGGTCACCCACAGACAGTCCGAGCTGGTCAGCCATGATGACCAACATAATTGAAGGTGGAAGAAGTATTCCCAAAGTGCCAGCGGATGCCACTGTGCCTAGTGCCAGAGGTAGGTGGTAGCCTTGGCGCATCATGGTAGGAAGTGACATCACCGCGAGAAGCACAACCGACGCACCAATGATGCCTGTTGAAGCGGCGAGAATAATGCCTATCGCCATTACCGTGACCGCAAGTCCACCATGAACTTTACCAAATAGTGCTTGCATGGATGCCATCAGTTTTTCGGCAATTCCCGATTTATCAAGCATGTTGCCCATAAAGATAAACATTGGAAGCGCGACCAAAATCCAGTTATCCATGATTTTGTAAATGCGGTTTACCACTAAGCCAAGGCTGGTGAAGTTTAATCCGGTAAATGTGTCGAGATAAATATCCGCGAGGTACCCGACACCCGCAAAGAATACGCCAATACCACCTAAAACATAGGCTACAGGAATCCCAGTAAATAGAAGTAGGATAAACGAGCCGAACATCGCGATTACAATCCACTCATTTGGTTCCATGGCTATTTCCTTTGTAAATGATTTCTAAATTGCGCAGCACTTTTGCCAGCATTGAAAGCAGCAACAGTGAGAAACTGATTGGAATAACACTTTTGATTAACCAGCGATAAGGCAAACCAGAAGGGGAAGCCGAGCTTTCATTCACTCGCCAAGACTCATAGGTGAAGTCGTAGGAATGGATGATCACTACAATCACAAACGGTGCTGCCAGAAGCAGCAGACCTAGCAAGTCAATAATTGCTTTTTTGCGTTCACTAAACTTGTGGTAAAAAAGGTCGACTCGCACATGCATATCGCTTATTTGCGCGTACGCGGTGCCGAACATAACGGCTGTCGCATACAAATGCCATTGCAATTCTTCCAATGTGATCTGCCCGTTAGAAAAGACTTTGCGCAAAATAACTTGAAGAACGATAACACCGATAAGAAATACGTTAGTCCAAGCCAGAATTTTACTCGCTGACTGAACGACTCTTTCGATGTGGTAGTAAACAGGAATAGGTGGGGTTGAGCATAACACCTTACTCATTGCTTTCTCCTTGCCTGATTAGGGCTGGATGTACAAATCCAGCCCATATTTCCGATGTATGTAAGGATTACTCTAGAGTTGCGCGAGGTAGGAAACCGTTCGCTTGCCACAATGCATATCCCTGACGGAATGTGCTTAGGTCAGTCCATACTTTATCGAAGAAAGGATCTTCAGATTTTTTCTCTTCAACCACTTCTAGCCAAGTTTTCTTGAACAAATCCAACATCTCTTTGCTCCAGTAGCGAATTTCTACGCCATTTTGTTTCGCTTTTTCCATCGCGGTAAACTGAATTGCTTCACCTTCTGCAATCGAATAAGTCATCGATGCCATACACGTGGTTTCGATAGCGTCATGTTGGGTTTGGCTCATTTCGTTCCAAGTATCTTTGTTGATCAATAGTTCAAAGATGGTGGATTGTTGGTGCCAACCTGGGAAGTAGTTGTATTTTGCTACTTTGTGGAAGCCTAAGCGTTCATCGATAGCTGGTTGAGAGAACTCAGAGGCATCGATTGCACCTTTCTCAAGTGCGCCAAAGATTTCGCCACCCGGCAGTTGCACCGTGCCTGCGCCCAGTTTCTCCATAACTGATGCGCCCAAGCCGAAGAAACGCATGTTCAGACCTTTTAAATCTTCTGGTTTGTCGATTGGTTTTCTAAACCAACCAGAAGATTCAGGAGAGATGATTGCGCATGGCAGAACTTTTACGTTGTAGCCACCTTGGTCATACATTTCTTGATATAGCTTCAAGCCATTGCCGAAGTACATCCAAGCCATGTATTCACCCGCTTCTGGTCCAAAAGGAACCGCAGAAAACAGCGCGGAAGCCGGTAGTTTGCCTTGCCAGTAGCCAGCGGTTGAATAGCCAGAGTTTACTTTGCCGGTAGAAACCGCATCTAAAATTTCAGCAGGGTTAACCAGTTTACCCGGCTCATAAATTTTCATTTTGACTGTGCCACCAGACGTTTGACCGATGTGGTCTGCGTACCATTGAATTGGCGTACCCAATGCAGGTAAGTGGCTGCCAAAAGCAATCGGAGTTTTCAGAAGGATTTTTTTGTCTTCAGCATGTGCACTAAGTGAAAGTCCAACTGACGTTAAAGCAATGGCAGTTGCAATGGCAGCTTTTTTCAAATTCATAACATAGTCCTTGTTTGGTTTTTATGTGCTAATAAATGTGAACATTTCGTATTTAACGATGTTAATTTAATGTTACATTTGAGCTGAGTATAAGCAGGGGTAAACGGATGCTCTATTGGTGAAATTGCGCAAATTGAGTGAGTAGTTTGGGCAGTTTTTGATACAGGGAATCCGTAAAACTACGTATAAGAATTGGAAGCAAATATGGGCTTTGTCAGGAACAGAAAGCTAACCGTTAACATCATTTTACTGTCGATTGTTCCCTTGATTATTGTGGTGGCGATTGTCGCTGCGATTCTTTTTAGCCAAGCAAAACAATTAGTTGAAGATCAAGTTCAGCTCACTAGAAACAATATTCTGGCTGCCAAAAAACAAGAGTTGCAGCAGTACGTAGAAATGGCAGTAAAAAGTATCATGCCTTACTACCATGATGAGTCGTTAAGTGATGAACACGCCAAGCAGATTGTTGCCGAAAAATTGAGCCAGTTAACATATGGCGTTGATGGTTACTTCTTTGTTTATAACTGGAAAGGTGATGCCATAGTACTGCCTTATCAGCCAGAACGTATTGGCGTTAACTGGTGGGAAGTTGAGGATGTAAAAGGCAAAAAGCTGCTGCAAGAGTTGATTCGCGTGGGCAGGGCGGGCGGCGGTTTTGTCGATTATTTATGGCACAAACCCTCAACAAAAGAGCCGCTTCCCAAGCTCAGTTACGCTATCTCGCTGGATAAATGGCAGTGGATGGTGGGAACTGGTGTCTATCTGGATGATATCGAGCGTCAAGTCTCTCATATGCAAAACGGCTACGACCAAAATGTAGGTAGAACCAGCAGCGCGCTGTTCTTTGTCATGTTGATATCCATCTCTGTTATTGCCGCTTTAGGCGCTTCCTTAAACTTGAACATACGCCGCTTGGCGAATGAACAACTCAGTGTTTTGAACCAGCAGATCATCGACTCTCAGGAAAATGAACGTCAGCGAGTATCCCGTGAGCTGCATGACGGTGTAAATCAGCTTTTAGTCGCAGCAAAATATCGTTTGGACAACGTCGGGAAAGAGTTGCATCAAGAACAACAAGTGAGAGAGCTAGACGCCAGCAAGCGAGTAATGGAACAAGCAATTGTTGAACTACGTAGGATCTCCCGAGATTTAAGACCACCTCAGTTGGATGACTTGGGATTGGTTGCAGGTATTGAAGCCTATATTAACGACATGCGTCAACGTACCGAATTGGAGTTGGTGTTTGAACACGACATTGATGGTGTAGAGATGGTTCAAGAGGTTGAAACAACCTTATATCGCGTGATTCAGGAAGCAGTGCACAACGTCGAAAAACATGCTCAGGCTCAGGGCGTTGACATCATTATGCAGCGAGAAGGGCAACTACTGATTTTAACGGTGAGCGATGATGGAATCGGTATCGCACCGACCATAGCAAAACCGGGGAAACGTAATAAACCAAATTTGGAACATATGGGGTTACAGAATATGAAGGATCGTATTCACGCCATTGGCGGAACGTTCGCCGTATCAAGCATACCGGGCGAAGGTACGGAAATTCGCGTCAGCTTAAATATGGAGTTTGTATGATTAAGTTGGTACTTGCTGATGATCATCGCTTAATGCAGGACGGTTTGAAATCTCGTTTAGAGAGGGAAGACAATCTTGAGATTCTGTCTTGTGTCGGTACGGGTGCTGATGCACTCAAAGCGACACTTACACTCAAACCGGATGTGCTTTTGCTGGACATTAATATGCCCAACATGAACGGCATTGAGATGCTTGAAAAGCTTTCCCAATCTAAGTCAGAAACCGCAGTGATTATGCTGTCGATGCACGACAGTAAAGACTATGTGGTTCGCTCGGTAAAAGCGGGAGCAAAGGGCTATGTGTTGAAAGATGTGGGTTCTGAAGAGTTGGTGATGGCGATTAATCAGGTAGCTCAGGGGCGTTCTTATCTTTGCCCTCAAGCATCTGACCGTTTGCTTGAACAAATCAACGATAAACCAGAACCGAAAGACGATGAACTCTCCAAACGCGAGTTTGATGTTCTCAAACTTATTGTCAATGGAGCAGGAAACAAAGAGATAGCTGACACGCTACACATCAGTGTGAGAACCGTTGAAACACATCGATTGAGAATAAAGAAAAAGCTTGGTGCTACCTCTACCGCTGCGCTGGTTAAACTTGCGTTAGATAAAGGGTTGGTAAGCTGATGACAGGGAAATTGCTCTCCAGCCGCCAGCCTATCTTAGATAAGATTGTCTTTTTCTGTGCGGTGCTGAGAACGGGCTCATTTCGCGAAGCGGCTCTTCAACAAGGGCTATCTCCTGCTGCGGGAAGCCGCTGGGTGAAAGAGCTCGAAGAGGCAATGTCCGTTGAACTTATCAAAAGAAGCACACGACAATTGGTGGCGACTCAGGCAGGGCAGCTTCTTTACGAACGCTTCTCTCCGCTGCTGCCGGACATCAATAATCTGTGTGAAGAGGTTCAGAACCTTGCGGCTGAGCAGCAAGGTGAAATCAAGATATCTTCAACGCCTCTGTTTGCTCGCCAGTACCTAACGAAAATCGTGGCTGAATACATGGAAATGCATCCTCAAGTGCATTTTCGAATCTTTATTGAAGCGGGAGATTTTGATTCTCTCACTATCGATTTTGCATTCAGAGCCACAGCCAATTATGACGGCGACATCTCTCCTGATTCTTTGATTGTGCGAAAGCGCGTTCTTACGGAGCCACTTTATCTCTGCGCTTCAAAACACTATTTGCAGGAACATGGTGTGCCTGAAACCCCTGAGTTTTTAACACAGCATCGTTGCCTGTACGCGAGAACTCTATTGGGAGGAAATCGCTGGAGCTTTGAACTGAATGGCAAGCAAGAATTCGTGACCATTCAGGACACACTAGAATGTGATAACAGTGAAATGCTACTCGATTTCGCGATGGAACACGCGGGAATTGCTTATCTACCTCATTCACTGGTGCACAAGTGCATCGAAAGTGGCGACTTGATTCAGATCTTGCCCGATTATCGTTGCGCCAGCTTTGATATTGACCTTTTGTATCGTCCTCGTTCGCCGATGCCCGAACGTTGTGCTCGCTTCAAACAGTACTTGTTAGATCGAGTGAGTGCTATGCGTAGCGAAGGGATGTTCTAGCACGGATGATTGTTGCAAATTCGAAATTCACAATCTCTATATGTGCAATTATCAAACAGACTCTCTGCGTCTAACCTGAAATTCATCAAATCAAGGAAGGTGAATTGTGGTTAAACAACTTACAGCAGAGCAAGCAGCGCAATGGATTGAAAACGGGCAGTCAGTCATGCTCGGAGGCTTCATTGGCAGTGTAGTACCTGAAGCCATCGAACGTGCGATTGGCGAACGGTTTCAACAGTCAGGTTTGCCCAAAGATCTCACTCTGGTTTTCGCTGCCGGTCAGGGCGATGGTAAATCACGAGCCATTAACCATCTGGCGCAGCAAGGTTTGGTGAAAAGAGCCATTGGTGGACACTGGGGACTTGTACCTAAGCTGCAACAGCTGGTGGTTGATAATCTGATCGAAGGTTACAACCTGCCTCAAGGCGTGATTTCTCATTTGTTGCGTGATAGCGCGTCAGGCAAGCCTGGTTTGTTTACTAAAGTTGGATTAGGCACTTTCGTCGACCCACGTATTGAAGGT
Organism: Vibrio sp. HM8-C; assembly: GCF_058630515.1. Classification (NCBI taxonomy): domain Bacteria; kingdom Pseudomonadati; phylum Pseudomonadota; class Gammaproteobacteria; order Vibrionales; family Vibrionaceae; genus Vibrio; species Vibrio sp. HM8-C. The sequence continues at coordinate 120,838 of NZ_JBMMKS010000006.1, read as the reverse complement.
GGAAAGCTCAATTCCATTACGTCACAAGACTGGGTTCGAGTGACAGAAATTGATGGTGAAGAGTATCTGTTTTACAAAAAGCTTCCTATTGATGTGGCGATTTTGCGTGGCACAACCGCCGATGAAAACGGCAATATCACTATGGAAGATGAGTGTCTGATTGTTGAAAGCCTCGCCGCGGCGCAGGCTGCAACCAACAACAATGGCAAAGTGATCGTTCAGGTTAAGCAAATCGTACCCGCAGGTACTCTAGACCCACATCTGGTCAAAATTCCGGGCATATTCGTTGATGCGGTTGTGGTGTGTGAAGACTTAAGCGAGCACATGCAGACTTTTGCGACCCAAATGAATCCTGAGTTTATCGGACGTGGCAACAAATCATCTCACAACAACATTAACGCCTCGATTGTTGAACCGACGGTTGAAGCTGTCATCGACGCGAAAACCATAATTGCTCGACGTGCAGCGTTGGAACTCAAAGCGAACTCAGTACTCAATCTTGGCATTGGCGCACCTGAATATATTGCGAAAGTCGCTCAGCATGCGGGCATTCTGGATAAATTCACTCTGACGGTGGAACCGGGCGCCGTGGGTGGTTCTCCAGCTAGTGGATTAGATTTTGGTGCTTCCGCATTTCCTGACGCCATTATCGGACAAGATCAAATGTTCGACTTCTATGATGGTGGTGGTGTCGATCAAGCCTTTTTGGGGCTTGCTCAATGTGATGCCAAAGGTGACATCAATGTTTCCCGATTCGGCACCAAAATCGCCGGATGTGGCGGATTTATTAACATCACTCAAAACGCCAAAGAGGTGTATTTCTGTGGCACTTTCACCGCCAAAGGTTTGGATATTCAGGTGGAAGGTGGGCAACTGCAAATCACTACTGAAGGTAGCCAAAGTAAGTTCATCTCCAAAGTCGAGCAAATCACCTTCAGTGCCTATCAGGCATTAAAAGCGAATAAGCCAGTGCTTTACATCACTGAAAGGGCGGTATTTCGAATGGTAGCGCAAGGAATAGAGCTGATAGAAGTTGCTCCGGGTATTGATGTTGAGCGCGACATACTCCATCACATGGCGTTTAAGCCTTTGATTAGCCCTGAGTTAACAACAATGGATAGCGCCATTTTCCAACCCCAATTTTCTATAAATCTGCACTCTGACTAGATATCAGAAGTGGATTAAAACCCTACAGTTAAATAAAAAAGATAAAACAAAAGGTCAGCAAATATGTTTCAAAACAAGATATGTATTGTCACAGGTTCCGCACAAGGAATCGGTAAAGCAGTGGTTGAGCGTTTTTATTCTCAAGGCGCTGAAATGGTCTATGCATTGGACATGAATGATAAGGCGCTGATGGAAGCTTATTCCCATATTGAGCGAGTCGTACCTGTCACTATCAATATCTGCGACAGAGCTGCGATTGCAGAGCTTGTCGCCAGTATTCAAGCGCAATTCGGACGAGTGGATGTACTTGTTAACAACGCCGGTGTCACGCGTGATGCTCTGATCGATAAGATGACGGAAGCAGACTGGGATTTAGTCATTGATGTCAATTTGAAGGGTGTGTTTAACGTTACCCAAGCGGTTGCCCCTTTAATGATGGAAAACAACTATGGCTCTATCGTAACTATGTCTTCTGTTGTTGGTACTGATGGCAACATTGGTCAAAGCAATTACGCAGCAACTAAAGGTGGCGTGATTGCAATGAGCAAAAGCTGGGCGAAAGAGTTTTCACGCAAAGGTGCGCAAGTGAGATCAAACTGTGTTGCTCCTGGCTTTATCGAAACACCAATGACGGCGGATCTTCCTGAAAAAGTTCTCAACATGATGAAAGAGAAAACACCGTTAGGGCGCATGGGAACCACCGAGGATATCGCCAATGGCGTAGAGTTTTTGGCAAGTGATAAGTCGAGTTTTATTACCGGACAAGTACTAAAAATTGACGGTGGATTGGTGCTCTAATTGGGGAAATAAAACTATGGCTAACAAAGTTTATATTGTTGCAGCGAAACGCACCGCAATCGGCACTTTTATGGGTAGTTTGTCGCCACTATCAGCGGTAGAACTCGGCAGCGCCACAATCAAAGCTGCATTGGAACAATCGGGTATTCAACCAAAAATGGTGGATGAAGTGATTGCGGCAAATGTGCTCAGTGCTGGGCAAGGACAGGGGGTAGGACGACAAGCAGCAATGCACGCAGGTATCCCCGCCGAAACACCGGCATACACACTCAATATGATTTGTGGCAGCGGAATGAAGTCCATTTTGAATGCAGTGAACGCTATTCGATCTGGCGATGCAGAGATTGTCGTCGCTACAGGAATGGAGAGCATGAGTAATGCGCCGTTTGTCATGAATGGCAACCTCCGTTCAGGTAATAAAATGGGCGACTTCTCTGTCACCGATACCATTTTAAAAGATGGATTAACGGATGCGTTCAGCGGCATTCATATGGGCATTACAGCCGAAAACATTGCTAAGCAGTTTTCTATTAGTCGCGAAGATCAGGATAAGTTTGCTTTAGCCAGCCAACATAAAGCGGAAGCTGCAATTAAAGCAGGGCGCTTTAACCAAGAGATAGTCCCGCTAGAAATCAATACTCGTAAAGGTTCTGTCATGGTAGAAACTGACGAACATCCTCGCTTTGGCGCGACGCTTGAAGCGCTTTCTCAGCTTCGCCCTGCATTTGAAAAAGAAGGAACAGTGACCGCAGGTAATGCTTCAGGTATCAATGACGGTGCGTTTGCACTTGTGATTGCTAATGAGAATGCAGTCAAACAGCATGGCTTGAAACCGTTAGTGGAAGTGGTATCGACAGGACAGGGTGGTGTCGCTCCAGAAGTTATGGGTTTAGGTCCAGTTCCAGCGATTAAACAGGCGTTAACTCGCGCCAAATTGAACCTTTCAGATATCGATAAGGTAGAACTCAACGAAGCTTTCGCAGCGCAAGCAATTGGTGTGATGAAGATCCTTTCAGAGCAGCACCATCTGGACCAATCTTGGTTTGATGAACACGTAAATGTGAATGGCGGTGCTATTGCACTGGGGCATCCTATTGGCGCATCTGGTGGACGTATCGTCACAAGTTTGATCTATGAAATGCTACGTTCCCAATCTCAGTTTGGGCTTGCTTCTTTGTGTATTGGTGGCGGTATGGGAACGGCATTGGTGTTGTCTCGTTATCATTAAGCGTTAGTTACCTTCTCATAAAGCTCCGGTTCGGAGCTTTATGACTTTATATAAATCAGTATTTTTCTTATACAATCTACGTGCTCACTCAGGGCTTAAATTTTTGTACTTGGTTATTCCGTTCTTGTAGTTCAGTTCAATGTACACACTGCTGAGACCGTTGAAATGATGAGTCTGGTATTAATCGTATGTAGCCCTAATGTCTTCGGAAATACGACGCAAGCAACGTTTGGCACTCTCACTTACGCCCGACAACTGATGAAAACCATGAATCACACCTAAGTATCTTTCACAATATGCCTCAACTCCGGAATCCAACAACTGCTTATACAGTTGTTCACCTTCATCCCGCAATGGGTCGAATTCTGCGGTGATGATATGCGTAGGCGGTAATCCTTTTAACTCGGCGCACGCTAAAGGATGGAGATCTGGATTGGTGTTGATTGAACCTTTATCCATTTCACCCGTGTACATAGAGAAACCAGAAAGCAGCATGTTCGCTGTGATGATGTAGTCAGTACCGTTTTGAACATAGCTATGTGACTTGCCGAAAGGATCAAGCATCGGGTAAAGCAAAATTTGTTTCTTCGGTAGCCATTTTTGATTTTGCTTTAAGCGTAAAGTCGTGGTTAATGCTAATTGTCCACCAGCACTATCACCAACAAAGACGATGTTACTGGTATTGCCTCCGTACTGAGTTGCTAACTCTTTTATCGCCAGTACTGCATTGTAAACATCATCGTGTGCAACTGGATAAACGTTTTCAGGCGCTAAACGATATTGAATACAAATTACGATACTGTTTGACAATTTGGCTATCTGTCTGAGTTGTTGTTCGTGTGTTTTGAATCCACCACTGATAAAACAACCTCCATGAAAATAGATGGTAATCGGCAATCCTTCATCGTTGCTCGGTTTGTAAACTTTCAAAGTGATACCGTTGAGTTGATCGACGAACTCGTCAAACATCTCAGGGCTGCTACCCGATAGAATCGTACTGGAAAGGTAGCCAGCTCTTCGATTTTCAATGTCATATACAGAGAGGCAAGGTCTTCCGTCTGCTATAAACGTTTCAACAAGCTCTCTTATTCCTACTTCTATTTGATTTATCATCTAAGCCACCAACTTTTTAAAATGTTAGGCTTCAATAGTGTACTAGTACTGTTTTTTTGTACAGTTATAATGTCGAAAGATAAAACTCACAAACTGAATCTTGCTGGAATCAACAAGTATCAATACAGGCAGACCTTTGCAGAGCGGCGGATTGAAGTGATAACAAGCTTACTTGAACCTTCCTGTAGTAAAAATTAATTTTAAATCAATTGCCTATAGTTAAACTTCTAACCTCGGCTATGTAGAAAAGTAGCTGTTCTTGTCGACGGCTACTTATATGTTATTCAGTTATTAGCAGTAACATACAGTGGCGATGAAAATGACAGAACTTTAAGAATGAATTTTGAATATAAATTACTTGTTGATTATTAAAGAATATTTATTTAATTCAGAAATGTAATAAATATTAGTTTGATGATTTTATGCAACCATATAATAATAAAAGGAAATTTATTTATGGATGTATGTGTCTGTTTGTTATATGTTTCTCATCTTGTCTAATGGCGTGTTTATATATTTTTATATATAACTTCATGTTTATCAATTGTTTTATTTTTCATTATAATAATAGGTAATATGATATATGAATGAATTAATTATCAATTTACTTCGTTTTACGAAAAATTACATTTGTTAAACTTGATCTAAATCATTTTACTACTAAAGTATAGGTGTATGACCAACAATACCTTGGCTTACATTTGCCATAGGAATTTATTTATATAATCTGTAAGTTGCTAAATTTCTTGGTAATGGGAAGGTAAAGCAAGTACCAATACTACTTACGATACTTTCATTGGTTAGTTCATTGTAAGGAAATATTATGAAAGCGTTAATCACCTTAGCATGTTCTATGCTAGTTGCGTTTACCGCTACAGCAGGACCCCGTGAAACTATTCATAGAGATGCAACTCTGTATTCCGATGCGTTTGCTTCCAAACAAGAAGCAATTGATGCTGGCTTCAACATGTATGAGGCTCTAGAAACCGCCAGCGACAGCGATTTACGATGGAAACTAAACACAACCGGAGATACAGTAATTGGCGGCACTATGGTTGTTGAAAGTGCACAAGTCAAAATAGAGGAGTTCCCGGCAAGCAGAGATACTATGCAGTATCGTGCGATTGTAGAAGTCGATTACAACTACAAAGCAATTTCAGATAATTAATTAAACTTAAATCTCAGCTCTGTTTAATACAGTGAATATATAGTCATTATCTATATCGAGAAGTACATTATAGTGAACGCATACTTAGTTGATTGCTATGCTGAAATAAAAGGTGATTATTGATAATCACCTTTTCAGTATTTGTTGTCTATATTTTTATCGACTTATATTAACAGTAAACTCTTAACGGTAAACAAATTTGTCTTGCTTGCCATTTTTACTAGCAGATTTAAACTTATCAGAAATTCTGTCCAACTCTAATAAAGCATAACTGTGTTCACTAAAGTTGAATACATTTAAGGATAAAGCAAGTTTATAAACGCATAGCGCTCTTTTAATATCACCATTAGCCATATAATTCTTACCTAAATAAAAGTAAGCTTCGGTGAATTTTTGTGCCATTATGGTATTGTTTGCTGTGCTGTTGACAATATAATTTGAGACATCTTCTTCACTTACCTCATTTAATATAATGCCTACTAACATCCATTCCCATTGGTCTGTTTTGTTTTCATAAGTTGATTTTAGTCGGGTAAGAGCGGCATTTTTATCTAACTCAGATTCAATGATATAGAGCCACAATGCGCTGAAAGGGTCACTTGGATTACTTTCGTAATAAGTTCTCATGTCTTCTAACGCGAGATCTGGTCTTTTACCATAGTACTGAGCAACAGCTCGGTTAAAGACGGCGCTTAAATTTGAAGGGTCAAGTTCGATGGTTGAATCGAATGCTTGATAGGCCGTATCAAACTTACCGATTTGCGTGTAGTACATACCAAGTAAGTTATATACATCGGCTTGTCTTGGATTAATTTCTAATGATTTAAAATAATCCATTCTGGCTAGGTCTCTTAGGCCCATACTGTCGTAAGAACGACCACGATCTAGGTATATCTGGGCTCTATCTGCAGCCTTAACTTTGTCTCCTGACAGGAGTTGGGTTAGCTCTGCAATATTGTTTTCTGCCAATGTATTCGGCTGTAAAGGGACTGCCATTGCAGGATAGCTCTCTTGCTGGGCAGTGCTTGCTGTATTAACAGGTGTATCGACTGAACTGACAGGATTACACCCAGAAATAGCAACAATACTTACACACAAAAAGCCGAACTGTTTAAACATAAATCTACTCCTTTTTACTTCCGCATACCCGATGGAAGTAACGTCGGCACCTTTATAGCACAAAAAGCGACCAATTAGTCAACTGTTGAGTGTTTAATCATTAGTGCAGTCACAGTTCCTGAGTTTCTGAACCTAAAAGGGTATCTAACAATATGAAATTAAAAGAAATGTTGTAACTGTTTGATATGGCTTGATATTGTGCAGATTGCGAAAAACGTGGAGGAAATTCATTGTCGTTAGAAGAATCGTTTAGGTAGTTTATTTGTCCACCTAAACGCTCTTTAACGGTCACTTTTTGCTAAGCAGCGACAGAGACCAGTAATGAGACATTAAAAGACGTGTATATGTGCCGTGTAGTTAATCTGCCAAATTTCGATTGTTCTGCTCGATGGAACGTACTCAAACTCTAAACTTCGACACTTGGTTATTGAGTTCAATGTATACACTATTGAGATCGTTAAACTGTTGGCGAATCTCTTTAGAAGCTCGGTCAACTCCGTCAGTTTGGTCTTTCATTGAGATGAGATTTTGATTGATCTCATTTGAGACGCTGGATTGTTCCTGTGTAGCCAGTGCGGTCTGTTCGGACAAATCTCGTACTGAACTGAGAGAGTTGTTCAGTGCATCGAATACCTGAATAACGCTGTCAAAATTACTCACTGCGCTGTTGGCGTTGTCTTTACTGAGCTTGATTGCGGTAAACGCGTCAGAAACGCTGTCGGTCAATTGACTAATCATCTTCTCAATCTGGTTGGTGCTTTCACCTGTCTGAGTTGCAAGTTTGCGAACTTCATCGGCGACAACCGCAAAGCCTCGTCCAAATTCGCCTGCACGTGCAGCTTCAATTGCAGCATTCAAGGCGAGTAGGTTGGTTTGTTCGGCAATCCCACGAATGACTTCGAGAACAGATGAGATGGCCTCTGAGTTTTTCTCTAGCTCTTCGGCTTTTGTCATCGTCACATCAATATTGTCGACAAGTGAATCAATACTGGCGTGAGAAGACGTCACTACATCTCGCCCACGGTCAATGTGCTCGGCTGCGGAAGTGGATTCATCAGACGTATTGGCTGCGACATCCGCCATCTGAGCATTCGCCATCGACATTTCGCTGGCAGCACTAACAATGGAATCGCTCGATTCCACTAATTTTTGCGTGATATTGCTGACTGAGTTAGCCACAGCCTCCAAGCGATGAGTCGAGTCACCCAATGCTGAACTTTTTGATTGGATGGTCTTCATTATCGTTTGCAGATTTCCAACGAAGGTATCGAACTCTTGTGCCAATTCTCCCAACTCATCTTTTGCATTAGAGTTGATTCGCGCTGTCAAATCACCATCACCTTCTGAGATTTCACGAATTCGCTGCGAGATATTGTTTACATTTTGCGTAATGTTTTTCGGTATGTAGTAGCTGATCAAGAACGCAATCAGAAAACCGATGACGACTATACCAATGGTGACTTGTTGATAACGTTGAATCTCCTGAGCCGTCTCCTGTTCTTTTATCCGACCCTGATTCTTTACCGCTTCTCCGGCTTTATCGAGCACGTCTCTAATGCGCTCAAACTTCTCGTCGGTAGCGGATAAAACGTCTTTCTGACTGCCAGCAATTTTTATTTCATCAGAATCCATGAGATCGGAACTCTCTTTAAACCAGCCTGAAAAAAGGTCGTCAAATTGTTCATAGGGAGTAACAAACTCAGGTTCGGGAGACATCAAGGTTCTGTAAGATTGAAAACGGTTGTTTGCTTGGAGAGCGTTTTCTTGGAAATCGTTGAGGTTTTTCTCTGCATCACCAATACCAGTAACAAACTTTTGCTGAGCTAAACGTGCTTGATATAAATCGCGGTCAGCATTGAGCACTTCTGCCAGCGCATCGAGGTAGCGTTTAAGTATCTGACGGTCGGTATTATCTTTACTCCAGTCTGACGCATGGGTGCGAAGCTTCGCCTCTGCCTGATCGAGTAAATTACGCATGGTAAAGAAATCTTTATCGATATCAGCCAAACGATCATCCACGAACTGGCTTGCAACATAGATAGAGGAAACATTCTTGCTGCTTTGGAGCCAATCATCGTAGAGGGCGTCAAAGTTATTAAAAGGCTCTACTAATTCTGGTTCATCGACCAGATACTTGCGGAAACTTTGGAAGCGATCATAGACTTGTTGCGCATTCTCATCGAAGTCTTTTTGTTGCTGTTGTTTGTCTCCGTAGTCCGAGAGCATCTCTGCCTGAGCTAAACGCGCTTGATAGATATCCCGATCCGCATTGAGCACGACTGCAATGGCTTCAAAGTAGGACTTGGTTTGTTTCTCCATCGCCCGATCTTCTATCTTGATGATGACCTGCATAAAGACAAAAATTGAAATCACTAGCACAGTGAGCAAGATAATGGGCAACATCATTTTTAATCGAATCGAATGAAGTCTCATACTAACCTCTTAAAGAAATAAATGTTGACCACACTAAAGTGGCACTTTCCGTTAAGATTTATTGTAGTTCACTGTTGTATATGCGCAAATTTGAGGATGTTTGGGGAAATAGGAAATAGGAAATAGGAAATAGGAAATAGATGCAGTTGTGATTTCTGTGTTTTCACAAGGGATAAAAACCACCAGCATTGAGCTGGTGGTTTTCGTATGGTCAGTTAATCGTATTTAATAAATCACCTAACTGTTGACGTTCTTCGTCCGTCATTTTTGTCTTATTGAGGAAAGGCATATCTCCACTTACTACAGCTCGTGCGAGAATTCTCGGTTTCCATCGTTCAACATCTTGCCAACTATCGAACATTGCACCACCTTGAGCGACTTTAAATACATCATCGGTAGGCGCTGAACTGTGGCACTGACTGCATCGCGTTTGGATGATCTCAAAAACATCGTGCTGCTGCTGAGTTAAGCTCGCTGTAGTCGTTGTTTCTTCAGTTGTGGTCGAACTTGGACTTGCTACCACAGCTGCTTCACTGTTTTTCACTTTTGCTGCATTTTTCGCTGTATGCATTTGTTCAGTGGCTTGCCAACTGATCACAACTGCAAGTGCAAACATAGCCGCAGCGCCTGTGTACATCACGCTTGGTTTTGATTGACCAGAGTGCTTTAGGTTGAAGTAATGACGGATGTAAGCACTGATAAGCATGATTAACAGACCAACCAACCAACTTTGAGCGTGTTGGTAAATCATTGGGTAGTGGTTACTGATCATCAAAAAGATGATTGGCAAAGTGAAGTAGTTATTGTGGATTGAACGACGTTTGCCTTCCAAACCCGGTGCTGGGTCAACAGGCTCACCAGCTGCTACTTGTTTTACCATTTTGCGTTGACCAGGAATGATCTTATGGAAAACGTTGTTCACCATGATCGAACCAATTAACACACCCATATGAATGAACGCACCGCGACCACTAAACATATGCGAGAACGCGTAGAAGAATAGGGCACCGAACAAAATCAACACCGCAACAAACAGCGGCGTTGAGCGATTTAGCGGAGAACGCATTAAACCTTCATAGACAACTACACCTAGGAAGATTCCGCCCACACCTAAGCTCACTGCTTGAAGCGTGCTCAGTTCCATCACACGTGGGTCAATCAGGTATGCTTGCGCGTTGAAGTAGTACATCCAAATCAGTAATGCCGTACCTGTCATCCAAGTGGTATAAGCTTCCCACTTAAACCAATGCAGCTTTTCAGGCATCTGTTCTGGGCCAACTTGATATTTGGCAACTTCGTAGAAGCCACCGCCGTGTACCGCCCAAAGATCGCCTTTAATTCCTTTGTCTTGTTTCCATTTTGGTGGCGTTTCTAATGAGTTATCCAACCAAGTGAAATAGAAACTTGCGCCAATCCATGCAACACCGCAGATTACATGGAACCACTTGATAAATAGCGCAATCCATTCGTAGAGTTGTGGCCACATAACATTACATCCTTTTGATAAACTAAATTTCCATGAACATAGGTTTTCTCGATCACTCGCTCGTCACCCAGTGTGACCAAAGCGAAAAGTTGCTCTGACAATTCCTGACAACGCAAAATGCGCTGCTTGAGCATTGGAAATGCAGTCAGATCGAGTTCCACGAAATCGGCTTCAGTGCCGATATTAAAATTGCCGATAAGATGATCGAGTCCCATTGCTGCCGCAGCACCTTGAGTGCAGAGATAAAGTGACTCGAACGCGTCTAAGCTCAAGCCTTGTAGCTGACAAACTTTATACGCATCGCTTTGGTTGCGAAGTAAGCTCAAGCTAGTTCCTGCACCAACATCGCTGGCAATAGCGACCGGAATTCCCGCTTCTTTTGCTTTTTGATAGTCAAATAAACCACTGCCTAAAAACAGGTTCGAAGAAGGGCAGAACGCAATAGAAGCGCCGTTTGCCGCTAAAGATTTAAACTCACGATCATTAAGATGCAAAGCATGACCAAACAGAGCACGGTCTCGCACTAGGTTATAGCGCTCATACACAGCTAGGTAATCGTCTTCTTCTGGGAAGAGGTCTTTTACCCACGCCATTTCACCGTGGTTTTCACTCAAGTGAGTTTGAATAAAAGTATCCGGATGCTCTTTCGCAAGTTGTCCTGCTTTTGCAAGTTGCTCTGGCGTACTGGTTGGTGCAAAGCGAGGCGTAATGGCATAGAGCGCCCGCCCATTTTTGTGCCAACGTTCGATCAGTTCTTTACTGTCGCGATAGCCGGATTCAGGCGTGTCTTGCAGTTCGTCAGGACAAAATCGATCCATCATGATTTTGCCGCAAATCATTCGTGCATCATGTCGCTCAGCGGCTGCAAAAAACGCATTCACTGATTGTGGATGAACCGTTGCAAACACACTTGCTGTGGTTGTTCCGTGACTGAAAAGCTGCTGGATGAAAAATTCAGCTTGAGCGTTACAGTAATCCTGCTTAGAAAACCTTAGCTCGGTTGGGAAGGTATAAGTGTTTAACCAATCCAACAGCTGCTTACCATAGCTTGCAATCATCTCGATTTGCGGAAAGTGCACATGTGCATCAATCATCCCCGGAATAAGCAGTCCGTGGTGTTGAGTCACATGCCCCTGAATTAACAGTGCTTTATTCGCAGAAACAGAAAAGAACTCTTTCGCTTCGCCCACATGGGTAATGCGTCCATTTTCCACCACGAGCACACCGTCGTTCCAATACTGATAGTTATCAGCTGGTGACGATGTCACTTGGGGAAAATGGAGTAAACTCCCTCTATGTACCTTCAACGTCATACTAACTACCTCGATAGCTAGAATATGAGTACGGAGATAGGAGTAGAGGAATGTGGTAGTTGCAGTCATCTGCAACGGTGAAATGTACGTCTATCATCGGAAAGAATGACGAACCAAATTGTTCTTCGCAGTATGGTTGTACAAGAAAGCGCAATGTGAAATTGTGCTTATCCAGTGTGATCCCTTCAAAAACCGCACGACCGTCTGCGTTGGTTGTCTCTTCTGCAAGGCATTCAAAACTGCCTAAACGAAACAGTTTAACAACGATGTTAGCTGCGGGATGCCCGTTAGATGTGTCCAGCACATGGCAACTGAGTCTATTCATAAATAAGCTTCCATTCTTATCTGACTGATTTTTTGTTGTTCTATTGCGGCTTGCTGCAACTCTTGTTCACGAGTGCGGTTAATGCGCGCTTTTAACATGGCAAGCATTTCATCAGCACTTTTGTTGGTAGCGCACACGATGAAAATGAAACCGAATTTCTCTACATATTCTTTGTTGAGTGAAAGTAGTTGGTGCAAAGTTTCATCAGATGCGCCTTTTACGCCACCTTGCTCTTTTTCACTTAACGATTTTCCCTGTGCGTATTTCTTTTGCAGAGTGGAGATATCACCAATCATTGGATGACCAGCAAACGCTTCTAACCAATCTTGTTCTTCAAGCTCTGTAAACGCTGCGATGGCTGCACTTTTAAGCGCATCTGCATCCGAAAAAGGCATTTTTTCTTTAACCAGCGCCACCCATTTTTGGCTGGTGCAGATTTTGTTCAACGCTTGATCGTCTAATTCCAAGCTCGTTTTTACTGCTGTCATTGTTTCTCTTCCTTTAGAACCTTACGAGCTTCATTTGCTTGTTTCCATTGCACTTCTTCAACGTCAGATTGACTTTGCTGGCTGTGGTTTCCTTGTTCACTGAACAGACCAATCAACTGCGCTGCAACTGATACTGCCACTTGCATAGGCAACTTACCTTTGACCTCTGGATGACCAATCGGGCAGGTGAGATTGTCAATCAAGCCAGCATCTGAAAGTTGTTCTTTTAAGCGAAACTCAAAACGTTGCTTCTTACCTTGTGACCCTATTAGTCCAACAAAAGCAAAGCGGTTTTCCTCCAGTGCCAACCGAGCAATCTCGAAGTCCAGCCCATGATCTTGTGTCATCACAATCACATATGCGTTGTTGGGTAGGTGACCTAGCGCTTCACTTGGATTTTCTAGCAGTTCAACGTTGATACCTTTGTTCTGTAGAGGTTCAAGCCATTCGTGGCGGTTGTCTATCACTGTGAGTTGACAAGGCAGCTCACTTAGCACAGTGGTTAACGCTTGGCATACGTGCCCAGCACCGAAGATAACAACGTGAGGTGTTTGAGTATGGAAATACTCAAACATCACTTGCACTGCGCCGCCGCAACATTGACCGAGATCTGCTGAAAGAGAGAAACGTTCTATCGCCACTTGGTTTTGATGAGAAGCTAATCCTTCACGTGCCTGAGCTATCACTTGAAACTCAAGGTTGCCACCGCCCAGCGTGTCGAACTGACACGCCTGCGTAATGACCATTTTAGATCCACTCGCTCTTGGCACTGAACCTACGTAGGCAACGATGGTAGCGATGCAATACGCTTCACCCTGTTCCTCAAGCATTTGACACGCTTTGAGCCAGTGTAAAGATGGATTGTTTAGTAATCCTTTATGCAGTAAACCTTCGCTGAGAAGGCTTGATGACTTATGGTGTGACGGCATCTTCAGTCTCCTTAACGGCACTGTGCTCCAGCCAATGCAGCTGCTTTTCACACGCCGTTAGAATCGCTTCACCTGTCGCAGGTGCATGCAGCTCTGGCGCATGTCTGTGGCCACTGATTGAAGCCACTGCATCGAAAGCTGCGCACCAAACACTGATGCCGTGCATGAAAGGTGGTTCACCCACCGCTTTCGAGCGATAGATGCTGTGCTCTGGGTTAGCTTTTTCATACAAATCGATGTGCATCTGTTTTGGATAATCACCAATCGTCGGGATCTTGTAGTTCATTGGACTGTTGCTTAGTAGGCGACCGTCTTCATGCCACACAAGCTCTTCGGTTGTCAGCCATCCCAAACCTTGCACAAACGCGCCTTCAATCTGACCTCTGTCGATGGCTGGGTTTAAGCTGTTGCCCACATCGTGCAGAATATCCACGCGATCAACACGCATCTCGCCTGTTAGTGTGTCGATAGTGACTTCTGAGCACGAAGCGCCCAAAGAGAAGTAGAAGAATGGATGACCTGTAGCTGTCTTTCTGTCGTAGCCAATCTTCGGTGTTTGGTAAAAACCGGTAGCTGAGAGAGAGACTCGACCCATGTACGCTTTTTGTACCAACTGAGCCCAAGTGACGGTTTCACTCACACCCACAAGCTCGCCGTTAACGATATCGACGTCTTCAACCTTATAATGGCTGCGTGCGAACTCCAACAGACGCTGTTTAATCTCTAGCGCTGCTTTGTGCGCTGCCATACCATTCAGATCAGCGCCGGAAGAGGCTGCTGTCGGAGAGGTATTTGGAACTTTGTCGGTACGGGTTGAGGTGACGAGCACTTTGTCTAAGCTCACGCCAAAAGTTTGCGCCACGATTTGCGCAATCTTGGTATGCAGACCTTGCCCCATTTCAGTACCACCGTGCGAGACTTGCATTGTACCGTCTGTGTAGACGTGGATAAGTGCACCTGCTTGGTTAAGATGTGTTGCGGTAAATGAAATGCCGAATTTAATCGGTGTCAGAGACAAGCCTTTCTTCAATACAGAATGGGTTTTGTTCCATTGGTTTACTTGTTCACGACGTGCACGATAATCACTGCTTTGCTCAAGCTGCTTCATGATTTCAAGCATGGCGTCGTATTGATCTACCTGCATTCCATAAGGCGTTACATTTTTACCCGCGCGATAGAGGTTTTTAAGACGGATATCCAGAGGATCTTGTTTCGCTGCAAGTGCCAGCTCTTCCATCGCTTTTTCAATCACGATCATCCCTTGAGGACCACCGAAACCGCGATAAGCAGTATGAGAAACCATGTCTGTTTTTAAGCGGTTGCCTTCAATACAGGCATTTCCCAGAAAATAAGCGTTATCGGCATGGAACATCGCACGATCGACAATCGCATCAGAGAGATCGGGAGAGTGACCACAAAGTCCATTGACTTGGATATCCGCCGCGATGATTTCACCTTGTTTGTTCGCCGCGATTTGATAGCGGTTATAGAAAGGGTGACGTTTACCAGTCGCAGTCATATCAATGCCACGAGGAAGGCGCATTTTCACGGCGCGCTTGGTGTGGTATGCCCCTAATGATGCTAAACATGCCCATTGTGCTGCTTGGCTTTCTTTACCACCAAATCCACCACCCATACGACGCATATCCACCGTTACGTGGTTAAAATCAAGGTGCAGAACTTCTGCGATTAGCTTTTGAATTTCAGTTGGGTTCTGTGTGGATGAACGTACAAAAATACCGCCATCTTCAGTGATTTCAGCAAGACTTACTTGGCTCTCAAGATAGAAATGTTCCTGACCACCGACGTGCATTTCGCTGTCAATCGCGATATCAGCGCTAGCAAACACAGCTTGTTCGATATGTTTGCCCATCTGGTGAGAAGGAAGTAAATCACTGGCGTTTTCGTGGCTGAGTACAACCGCATCTTGTTGGTATTCAATATTCGCTAAACGTGCGGCTTTCCATGCCTGCTCATGTGTAGTTGCCAATACTAAAGCGATAGGCTGACCGTAATAGCGGATTTCATTATCCAGAGTCAGAAGCGGGTCGCCTTTGAAAATGGTGCCAATGTCTTTCTCGCCGGGAATGGCGTCCGCTGTATAGACTTTCACAACACCGTCAGCACTTTCAACAGGAGAAAGATCCAGCTTGGTAATTTTGCCTTTGGCAATCGATGAAATCACAACCGCAGCGTGAAGGCAGCCGCGTGGTGTGACGTAATCATCAACGAACAGTGCTTCGCCGCTCACTTGTTTATCAGCACTTTCATGTTTGTGCGGTTTGCCTACAACGTCAATGACAGGTTGTTGCCCAGAAGTTTGAGTATCAACAGCAGTTTGTTTATCAACGGAAGTTAATTTACGCATGTTGCACCAACCTTGTTTCAACTTGCTGTGATTCTAAGTAAAAGCGTTGCAGCAGGTTTTGTACCAGTTTTACGCGATACTCAGCAGAGCCACGAACATCGCTTAGCGGATGAATGACTTGCGTAACTTTTTGACGCGCTTTGTTGACGATAGGTTGGGTCAGTGGCTGACCGACAAAGACTTTTTCCAACTCGAACAGACGCACTGATTTCGCTGCAACACCGCCTGCGGAAATAATGCAGTTTTTCACACGTTTGTCTGAATCAATGGTCATGTTGATAGCCAGAGTGACCGTTGCGATGTCGTCCTCGTAACGCTTACTCACTTTGTAGATTGCGTGGTGCTGGTTAGGTGCCAAACGTGGTAGATGAATCGCGCTGATCCACTGATTTGGTTTGATCAAGGTTTCACGATAGCCAGTAATGTAGTCTTCAGGCGCATACAGGGTTTTGTTTGCGCCATCATCGAGTTCAATTTTGCCCTGAAGACTCATCAATAGTGGTGCAATATCACCAATAGGGGATGCGTGACCAAGACTGCCTCCCAATGTTGCTCGGTGGCGAATGGTTAAACTTCCTAAACGTTCTATAACTTCATCCGTTGTTGGGAAGTGTTTTTTCATAAATTCATGAACGATGTTCATTGGCACTGCTGCGCCAACACGCCAGCCTGATGTGGTTTCCGTGATACCAAGCAGGTCATCCACGCTTGAAATATCAATCAGTTCTGGAATGGATTTCAGTTGTTGTGTGACTTCTAGCGATAAATCGGTACCGCCAGCAATCAGTTTTGCATTCGGATGTTCAGCACGTGCTTTTGCCAGAGCTTGACGAGTGGTTGGCTTGATATATTGAGCACTTTCGAGTGGCTGAACAGATTTCATCCATGCTTTTACGCCTTCGATTTCAGCGCTGAGTGGATCTTCAATTTCAGTTGTTGCAATGGTGTTGGCTGCTTCAATCAGCGGACCATAACCGGTACAACGGCATAAGTTACCCGCTAAGAAATCTGCTGGGTGTTGTGGTTTTTCGGTCTGTTTGGATAAAGCATAAAGAGACATGACAAAACCCGGTGTGCAGAAGCCACATTGGGTGCCGTGCTTATCTACGACCATTTGTTGAACAGGGTGAAGTTGGTTGCCCTGTTTTAGGTGTTCAACGGTAATAACCTGTTTGCCATGCAGTGAGTGAATTGGCGTGATACAGGCGTTTATCTGGCGATAATTGGTGTTATCACCCTCTAAGCTGACTAAAACGACAGTACAAGCTCCGCAGTCTCCGCTTGCGCATCCCTCTTTAGAGCCTGTCATTTGTTTCTGCTCGCGTAGGTAGTTCAATAGCATGGTATCGGCTTTAGCAGACTCCACTTTGACCACTTCGCTATTAATCATTAGCTCTAACATAACTTCCTCTCTCCCTTTCTAATTGTAGCTGCAGCCTTGTCTATCTGCGCTTCCTTGCTTCAATGAGTACGGGTTTTTGTTATTAAACTTGTCCAACTGGTCAACTATTTGGGTAAAAAAAGACTCGCGTATCTTGAGCGGATACGCGAGTCGGGCTTTATTAGTTAGGAATTTTTGCGTCGATACCTTCAACGTACCACATTACTGATGCCAACTCTTGGTCAGTTAGAGAGTGGCCAGCAGCGATCACTTCTTTACCTTGGTTGTCTTTCATAGGACCAGTAAATGGAACGATTTCACCAGAGATGATTTTTGCTTCAGTTGTAGAGATAGCAGTCTTGATCTCTTCAGGAAGGCTAGGGTTGATAGATACGATTTGTAGCAATTCGTCTTTTAGACCACCCCAGTAATCTTCAGATTTCCAAGTGCCATCCATAACTGCTTGCACGCTCTTGATGTAGTGTGGTGCCCAGTGGTCACGTACTGAGAACATGTGTGCTTTAGGAGCAAAGTGGCTCATATCTGATGCTTGACCGATACCCATCATGCCGCGTTTTTCTGCTGCGATAAGTGGAGCTGGGCTGTCAGTGTGTTGGATGATGATGTCTGCGCCTTGGTCCATTAGAGCATTTGCTGCATCGGATTCTTTACCTGGATCGTACCAAGTGTTTACCCAAACGATTTTTAGTTTGATATCTGGGTTCACGCTTTTCGCGCCAAGGTAAGTTGCGTTGATGTCACGAATAACTTCTGGAATAGGGAAAGTTGCGATGTAGCCAAGAGTGTTTGTTTTAGTTGCCATACCAGCAGCAACACCAGATACGTAACGACCTTCGTAGGTACGAAGTACGTAAGTACCTAGGTTTTTATCCATTTTGTAACCAGTTGCGTGTTCAAACGTCACTTTAGGGAAACGTTTTGCAGCTTTAGCTGTTGGGTTCATAAAACCGAATGACGTAGTGAAGATCACTTCGTTACCAGATTTTGCTAGCTGAGTAATAACACGCTCTGCATCAGCACCTTCAGGTACGTTTTCTACGAATGTCGTTTCTACTTTGCCTTTAAAGTATTTTTCCATTTCTAGACGGCCTTGGTCGTGCTCATAGCTCCAACCGTGGTCGCCAACTGGACCTACGTATACAAAGCCGACTTTCATCGGGTCGTCAGCAAGGGTAGAAGTTGAAAACACTGCAGACACTGAAAGTGCTGCAACCGTCATCCACTGATTTATTTTCATGAAATTCTCCATTTCAAAGATATCGCTACTTTTAAATAGCTATTTGGTTATGCATTTTTTGATAAGCAAAAAATTAAGGTTAAAAGTTGTATGTAAAAAATGCTTGATACGAGTTTGTTAGCAAAAAGTTGACCAACTGGTCGTGTTTTAAATAAAAAATTTTCAATACTCTCGTAAGCATTGTGCACAAAGGGGTTAGCCACATTGTATACATTGAGTATAGACGCTGGTGTGAAAGTGACTTTAAGTGAATGTTTTACAATGGTGCTTTCTTGTATACAAAATGCACCATTTTGATGCGACTGAAAAAGAAACAGCCCGCGAAAGCGGGCTGAGTAGAACGGTTTTTACTGACGTTTAGGGTCGAACGGTTTGCCTAAACTCATTGGTGTTGCCAATTTCTGGCGCAGCTCGTTTGAACTCAACAGAACCATGACCACAACAGTTGCAACATACGGTGTCATCGCCAATAGGTTAGGAGAGA
This sequence comes from Vibrio sp. HM8-C, assembly GCF_058630515.1. NCBI lineage: Bacteria > Pseudomonadati > Pseudomonadota > Gammaproteobacteria > Vibrionales > Vibrionaceae > Vibrio > Vibrio sp. HM8-C. The sequence goes on along the minus strand of NZ_JBMMKS010000006.1, from coordinate 101,780 downwards.
TATCGATACCCGCACCTTGCATCATTAAATGCATGATGGAGGTAAAACCGAACAAGTATGCGCCTAACACCAGATAACCAATACGCCATGAAGCAAACACAACCAAAGCCAGTGCAATCCAACCACGGCCAGCGGTCATGTTTTCCATCCACATTGGTGTATACGATAACGACATATAAGCACCCGCAAGACCTGCGAAAGCGCCACCTAATAATGTGACCATGTAACGCACTTTGATAACTCTGATACCTAATGCGTTTGCAGAGTGCGGATTTTCGCCCACAGCGCGAATCACTAGACCAATACGCGTTTTATGCAGCACCCACCAAGAAGTACCAACAAGGATGAAACTCGCGTAAACCAAAATATCGTGGTTAAACAACAAAGGACCAAAGAACGGAATATCACTCAGCAGAGGAATTGCGATTGGCTTGAACCCTTGAATGGTATTACCCACTAAGCTGCCGCCTAAGAAGGCACTTAGACCAGTACCAAAGATAGTGAGAGCCAAGCCAGTTGCAACCTGATTCGAGCTCAGGGTTAGCGTCAACACGCCAAACAACCACGCCATCATCATGCCTGCAAACATGGCGACCAACACACCGACGAGCAAGCTGCCCGATACCATAGCGCCGGCAAAACCTGCCATTGCGCCCATCAGCATCATGCCTTCCTGACCAAGATTTAACACCCCTGTTTTTTCGCAGATCAGTTCGCCTAAAGCGATGATCAGCAGTGGGGTACCTGTTTTAAGCGCCGCGATACACAGCGCCTGAATTAGCATTGCATCCATTATGCGGCTCCTTTCTCTTTAACTAGTGAATTAGCAGATTGTTTGCTTAACGAACGATTCGGAACGAATCGGTAGTAAATTAAGAAATCACAAGCTAATAAGAAAAAGAGCAAAGTACCTTGGAACAAACCAGTGACGGCAGTCGGCAAATTCAGTTCGATTTGAGCAAGGTCACTTCCCATGTAGAGAGCACCCATAAACAGCGCAGCAATAATCACACCTATCGGGTTTAAACGACCAAGATAAGCAACGATGATGGCAGCATAGCCGTACCCCGGAGATACTGAAGGAACAAGCTGACCAATGGGGCCCATGACCTCCGAAGCGCCTGCAAATCCAGCCATTGCTCCGGCGAAAAGCATCACGCCCCACACCAATTTGTTTTCGGAAAAGCCCGCGTATTTTGCAGCGGCACGCTCAGAACCCATCACGCGAAGTTTAAAACCTGGCAGTGTTTTGAACAGCATCCAGCCTGAAGCTATTGCCACAATGACAGCAATCACAATCGACATTGTTGCGCGCCCAGATTCCATCAATGGTGACATGATTACTGCATCAACAAACACGGCTGATTCTGGGAAACCAAATCCAGAAGGATCGCGCAACGGACCATGTACAGCCCAAAGCAAAATGTACAAACCAATGTAATTAAGCATGATGGTGGTTAGGATAATGTTGGTGTGAAAACGACGGTTTAACCACGTCGGAATACCCGCCCATAACGCACCAGCGATAACACCTGCGCCAACGGTTAGCAGGAAAGAGCCAAAGCCAGAATCATCAGTCGCCGTGACTGCCACTGCGCTACTGGCAACCGCGCCAATCAACAATTGACCTTCAGCACCAATGTTCCACATGTTTGCTCGGTAACATAGCGCCAAACCAATCGCACACAACATGAGTGGTGCAGACTTCACCAATAGTTCGCCTAAGTTGTAGCTGTCTGAAAATGGCATCAGAACAAATACTTGGAAGGCTTTGATTGGATCAACATCCAACCAGACAAACATCAAGCTGGATACCGCCATAGTTAGTGCGACAGCAATGAATGGAGAAAGCCAAGACATCAACTTAGAGCTTTCTAAACGAGGTTGAACCTTAAGCATTTACTACCTCCGCATGAGAAACGAAACCACCGGCTATCCATTCCCCAATTTGATCGATAGAGGTATTGCTGGTTTTAACTGCGTCTGACACTTGCCCTTCATAAATCGCGGCTAAGCGGTCACACAAAATAAACAGTTCATCAATGTCTTCAGAGACAACAAGAATAGCTGTGCCTGAATCACGCAGTGCGATGAGCTGACGATGAATCGCGCTGGCTGCACCGATGTCTACCCCCCATGTTGGATGGGCACAGATAAGAACTTTGGGCTGCTGAGCTACTTCTCGCCCCATAATGAATTTCTGCAAGTTACCGCCTGAAAGACTCTTCGCTTGAGAGTTTTCATTGCGGCATTTCACTTGGTTATGACTAATGAGCTGCTGAGCCAATTGTTTGAGCTTAGGGAAGTTAATCACACCACGAGAGCTTAGAGATCGAGAGTGAGTCAATAGGGTGTTTTCTTCCAAACTCATTTCAGGGACAGCGCCTTGACCAAGGCGGTTTGCAGGAACATAGGCAAGACCAAGTTCACGACGTTTACCTGCGTCCCAATCGCCAATATTGATCTGCTGCCATTGAATGCTGTCTGCATTACTGCGAGTGTCTTCACCGCTAAGGACTGCTAATAGGTCTTCCTGACCATTACCCGCAACGCCCGCTAAACCGAAGATTTCACCAGTTCGAAGCTGCAAGTTCACGTTCTCAAGACCACAGCCAAATGGGTGAGAAGGTGAGAGTGTGAGGTTGTTTGTTTTCAAAATGATATTGGTCGTTTCCGTTTTCGGATAGCTTTCAGATAGCTGGGTTTCATCACCCACCATCATGCGAGCAATGGAATTTGGTGTCTCTTTGCTCGGGTCACATTCTCCAGTAACTTTTCCGCCACGCAGAATGACTGCTCGATGGCACAAAGAGGTGACTTCTTTCAGCTTGTGGCTGATGAACAAAATGGCGCAACCTTCGCTCGAGAGTTGGTTCAGAACTTCAAACAAACCTTCAATTTCCTGTGGGGCAAGCACAGATGTGGGTTCATCAAGGATCAAAAGTTTTACGTCTTGAATCAAACAGCGAAGAATCTCTACGCGCTGTCTTTCACCAATACTTAGGCTATGCACATAGCGGTCTGGGTCAACGTGCAGTTTGTATTGTTCACTCTTATCGATGATGAGTTTGCGTAAGTCAGAAACTGAATCAAGAAATTCCTTATCTAAACCCAGTTGAATGTTTTCCAATACGGTCAGTGTTTCGAATACGGAAAAGTGTTGGAACACCATGCCGATACCCATTGCTCTTGCTTGGTTTGGCGAGCTGATTGTGACTTCGTGGTTATTCCACATAATAGCCCCTTCGCTTGGGCTATTTACGCCATAAATCATCTTTACTAGCGTTGATTTTCCTGCGCCGTTTTCCCCTAACAGAGCTAGGATCTCTCCTTGATGGAGTTTCAAATTCACTTTGTCATTCGCCACGACGCCGGGGAAAAACTTACTGATATTCCACAGCTCGAGAAGTGGTGTGTCCATGTTGAGCAGATTCCTTTCTAATATTTTTTACGGCTATTTTTGTTTAATTATTTATTCTTGGTCTGAATTGATAAAAGCCAAATGCAAAAACCTGACCAAGTGTTCAACATCAATAGGCGTAAGGCTTGGCATTCAACGTTAGTCATTACTGTGCACTGATATAGTGCATGGTGTTGAAATTGGTGCAAAAAATAGGCACTTGACAACACAACCTTAACCATTGATTACTTTAAATATAGTCACGAATTAAAAGGAGTTCTTTTGGATACCGAACTTGCTCAGCACAAGCGGTCAATTTCAGGTGAAATACGTCGCCGAAATGAAACCTTGATCCTTCAAGCTGCTGCTGATGAATTTGTCAAACACGGTTATAAAGGAACATCGGTTCAGGCGATCGCAGATAGAGTTAATTTGCCCAAAGCCAATATTCTGTATTATTTCAAGTCGAAAACAGGGCTTTACAAAGCCTTATTACAAGACATTTTAAATCTATGGAATGAGGGTTTCTCTGAAGATGCCGCCAATATGCCGCCAGAAACGGTACTGAGGAACTACATCGTGGGGAAGATGCGCTATAGCCGAACACATCCGCAGGAATCCAAGATATTCGCGCAAGAGATTATCCAAGGCGCACCGATCATTCGTGATGAGATTCAATTCCCAGTGGTTGATTGGGCGACAGGAAAATCGTCAGTGATTCGCACTTGGATTGATAAAGGATTGATTCGTCCGGTTGAACCGCTCTATCTGCTGTTTTTGATTTGGAGCTCAACACAGTTTTATTCAGATTTTGATACCGAGATTCAATTGATAAAAGGCTCTCCCATGTCAGAAAGAGAATTTGAAGACGCACAAGATTTTTTGGTAAACATCATCATTCGTGGTTTAGCGGTAACAACATCCTAAGGTTTGTTGGACAACATAAATAATTTAAGTGAGGGAAAACTTGAGTCAGCACAGTTTTAATCAGCCAAGTGCAAAAATGCCGCTCTTTGGTATTGGCATTGCCGGTAATTTTGCAGGACATTTACAGCAGACCGGAGAAGCAAAAGGATTACAAGGAACCGTTGATACGCAAAGCCCACAGGCTTTGTTTCCGTTTTATGTACCTGGTGCTAGCGATGTTTATCTGGATGTGAATCCGTATTCTTTTGATGTTCTGATGTTACCTAAAGATCCTACAGCAAAAGTGCAAATGGAGCCCGAAATAGCATTGATTGCTAAGGTTAAATATCTGGGCACTTCGGTACTTGGGTTTGAGCCAGAATCAATGACTCTATTTAACGACGCTACTCATCGTAATGCGGTCGTGGAGAAATTGGCACAAAAGAAAAACTGGGGAGCGGCGTCAAAAGGTATCGCAACTAAAGTGATTCCTCTTGCTGAGTTCAGTAAGAGTGCTGATTTAGATAAATACCGTTTTTGTAGTTTTCTGGGGCGAGATGGGGAATGGAGTCTCTGTTGCAACGACGTTTCTCTCGGTGATTATAGCTACAGTTATGAGCAGTTGATTGCGTGGCTAGTCAGTCAAAGTAACACCCAAGCAAACGAAGGGGCACTGCATAGCATTCAGGATTTACTTGGTCAGGCTGGATACCCCGAGCGCATTTTGATTTCCCTTGGATCGTCACGCTACACATCGTTTGGCGAGAGTCATCAACTGCTCGTCAAGGATAAAGTATGCGCCGTACTCTATGACTCAACACGTATCGATGTGGATGAGATTCAATCATTTGTTGAACGCGAAGAAGTTAAGCAACTGAAACCGCACCATGTTGTGTTGTGGCAAGAGTGCCAGTGAAAAACACGCCAACTTGCTAGTTAGATAGCTCCAATTTGCGGGAAAAGATTGATAGGTCGGCTTATCTGAAAAGATAAGCCGTTTTTATATCAGTCTAGGATTTGTTGGCCGTTGATCGCTACAAAATGCACTTCTGAACTTCTTTAATCAGCCATTGAACGCTGTCTTGGCTGTCGTAAAGCTGATGAGTAAAAATACTCAGGGATAGTTCAGGGGTACCTTCTGGTAATTCTACAATTCTAACTGGCAGCATTTTGCTCAGTTCTGTTGCGATTCTGAAGGGAACACACATCAAATTGTTGGTATTTGCAATTAGTCGACCACCGACTGCATAACTCTGAACGATCATCGAAATGTGTCGCGCCTGATGTTGTTCTAGCAGCCATCGGTCAATTGGGTCGGCACCAGAGTTGATTAACGGCAAGTGAACCTGTGGTGTCTCAAGAAAAGCTTTAAAATTCAGCTTATTAGGCAGTGGGTTGTCGTTTGCAACAATACCAACGTATGGATCGGTAAGCCAAGGATAGCGATGATAGTAGCGCGGCATGGATTGTAATTGGTCAACACCTAATGTCAGATCAATATGTCCTTGTTCCACTCGCTCCATCTGCATGTTTTCAGACAGAATTTCAATCGCAATTCTGACGTTTGGTGCACTCTTTTCCAATGCTTTTCCAAGTCTCGGTAAAGCGTAAAACTCAAAGTAATCAATGGCACCGATATAGAAGGTTTTTGCATCCACACTTGGGTTAAACGGTTTAGTTTTAGCTAATGCCATGTCTATCGAAGAGAGTCCTTTTTGGATGTCTGGAAGCAGCATTTGCACCAAAGGAGTTGGTTCCATTCCCGTTCGAGTTTTGATGAAAAGCGGGTTGTCGAAACGGTCTCTGAGCTTAGACAAAACGTGGCTTGCGGCAGATTGGCTCATAAACATTTTCTGCGCCGCTTTTGATAAGTTTCTTTCCTTTTCCAGCACGACTAGCAATCGCAGCTGGTTGATGTCCATATCCATAAGTTATCGAAATCTCTCATATAAAGATAAAAATAATGCATTTCAATAATAACCACATAAACGTTAAAAATATCAACAGTTTTTGACTAGAAATTAAGGGAATTAAATGAGAAAAGTCACTGTTGCCGCGACTCAGATGTCATGTTCATGGAATGTTGAAGAAAACGTAGCAAAAGCTGAGCAGCTTGTGCGCGAAGCTGCTGCACAAGGCGCGCAAATCATTCTTTTACAAGAACTATTTGAAACGCCGTACTTCTGTATTGAAATCAGTGAGGGCTACCATAAGTTGGCTTCTACACTGGAAGAAAACGAGACTTTCAAGAAGCTCACCGCGTTAGCAAAAGAACTGCAAGTTGTTTTGCCATTTAGCTGGTTTGAAAGAGCAGGGAACGTTAAGTTCAACTCCGTTGCTGTGATTGATGCCGATGGATCACTACTGGGTGTTTATAGAAAAACTCACATTCCAGACAGCGATGGTTACCTAGAAAAATACTACTTCAGCCCTGGTGATACTGGCTTCAAAGTGTGGGATACGCGCTATGGTCGTATTGGTGTTGGTATCTGCTGGGATCAATGGTTCCCAGAAACGGCAAGAAGTATGGCACTGCAAGGGGCAGAACTATTGTTCTACCCAACAGCGATTGGCAGCGAGCCTAGCCAGCCACAATTAGATTCACAACCAGCATGGCAAAACGCGATGCAAGGTCATGCGGCTTCCAATGTTATGCCTGTTATCGCTTCCAACCGAATTGGTCGCGAACAAGCACAAACCCGAGATTTAGAAATCAACTTCTTTGGTTCGTCCTTCATTGCTAATTACAACGGCGAAATTCTGGCAAAAGCCGATCGTGAGACTCAAGGCATTCTTATTCATGAGTTCGACCTCGATGAAATTGCATTTCAACGTAGCGCATGGGGACTGTTCAGAGATAGACGTCCAGACCAATACAAGCACCTTTTAACACTGGATGGGCAACTAAAGGACTAATGTCATGGAAGACAAAAAAATGGGCGTGACGCCTCTAGCTCTGTTCAGCTTATGTGCGGTGTTAGTGGTGGATACGTTAACGGCATCAGCGTCAATTGGTGTCAGCTCGCTAGGATGGTGGGCGCTAATGTTGGTGGTATTCGTACTACCATACGGATTGATTACTTCTGAACTCAGTTCTGCTTATCCGGGCGAAGGTGGTATCTACGACTGGGTGAAACGTGCTTTTGGTCCGCGTTGGGCTATTCGCACTACATGGTTCTACTGGATTAACGTTGGCTTGTGGATGCCAGCGGTATACATCCTTTTCGCGGGTTCATTTGCCGAGCTGTTTGCACCTGATCTTTCATTGTTTGCTCAAGTGATCATGTGCGTTGCCCTGACTTGGCTAACCGTTTGGGTGTGTAACATTTCCGTTGATATTGGCGTTTGGGTAACTAACTTCTGCGCCGTATTAAAGGTAATCATCATTTCTGTGTTAGGCATTGGTGGATTCATCTATGCCGCAAAAAATGGTGTTGCCAACGAATTCACTTTTGAAACTGTGTTGCCATCTTTCGATTCTGGCGTCGCCTTTCTTCCTGCTTTGGTTTTCAACCTAATGGGCTTTGAGCTCGTGGCTACCATGACTAAAGAGATGAAAGACGTTAAGCAAATGCCAAAAGTCGTATTTCTGGCAATGACGGTAACGGCTCTGCTTTATGTACTTGGCACGTTAGGCATTCTGATGGCACTACCTGTGGAAGAGGTCGGTCTGGTTGCTGGCATCGTCGATACGTTGAAAGTCTTGTTTGGTGATGGTGCATTCGGTCAGTTCATGACTTACGCACTGGGCATTGTGACTTTGATTACCTTCATCGGAAACATGGTGAGTTGGACAATGGGTTCAAGCCGCGCTGCTGCTGAATCTGCACGTGATGGTGAACTTCCTGCTGCATTAGGCAAAACTTCAAGCCGTTACTCAACGCCAGTAGGGGCGAATGTTGGCACAGGTTTGGTATCCACCGCGGTAATCGTCGTATATGCGTTCTTTGCAAGCAGTAATGATGAACTGTTCTGGTCTATCTTTGCGTTCTCAAGCTGCGTGTTCTTAGTGCCATATCTATTTATGTTCCCAGCATACTTAAAACTTCGCGTGTCAGATGCTGATCGTCTGCGTCCCTTTAAAGCTCCGGGTAACATGGCCACACAAGCGGCGATGACGGCGATCTGTTTCGTTATCATTCTTCAGGCGGTGGTTCTTTTCATCTTCCCTGATGTGATTTTCGGATCAGTAGATTGGCAATATACCGCGCCAGTTTTAGCGGGTGTTATCGTAACGGTTGTGATTGGTGAGCTTTTACTGAAGCGTGCACATTCTCAAACTGAATCATCGGATGTGAGAGGTATAGCATGAGTAAAACATTAGAAGGCTCACCTAAAGATTTTGGCTATCACATGCCCGGTGAACACGAACCGCAAAGTGAAGTGTGGATGGCATGGCCGGTACGCAGTGACAACTGGCGATTTAGCGGCAAGCTAGCTCAACAAGCATTTGTCGAGGTTGCTACTGCGATTTCAAAGGCTACACCTGTGGTGATGTTGGTTGCACGAGAGCAATACGCCAATGCACGAGTTCAGTTGCCTGATCACATCAAAGTGGTGGAAATGTCATACAACGATTGCTGGATGCGCGACATCGGAGCAACTTACGTTGTGAATAGTGAAGGACAACGAGCAGGTGTTGACTGGCATTTTAATGCATGGGGTGGCTTGGTTGATGGTCTGTATTTCCCTTGGGATTTAGATGATGCCGTAGCGGATAAAATGGTGAACCTGACTGGTGATAACCTATTTAAAGCGCCTCTGGTTTTAGAAGGTGGCTCTATTCATAGTGATGGTGAGGGAACCATTTACACCACTGAAGAGTGTTTACTTCATCCAAGTCGTAACCCTGATCTGACTAAACAGCAGATAGAAGCATTGTTGCTGGCTTATCTCGGTGCTGAGAAAGTCATATGGCTACCAAACGGTTTATACAATGACGAAACCAATGGTCATGTGGACAACATCATGCACGTAGTGAAAGCTGGCGAAGTCGCATTAACTTGGTGTGACGACGTGAATGATCCTCAATATGAAATCAGTCGTAAGGCTTACGATGTGCTCAGCACGCAACTTGATGCTAAAGGACGAATTATCAAGGTGCATAAGTTGCCGATGCCGGGTCCGCTGTACATTGAAGAGCATGAAGCTTTTGGTATCGATCAAAGTGAAGGAATGGAGCGTGAAGCCGGTGAGCGTCTAGCGGCGTCCTATGCAAACTTCCTCATTACCAATAGCAGAATTGTGTTTCCTTTATTGGATGCCAGTAACGATCTGCTTGCCAAAGCCGTGTTACAAGAAGCGTTTCCGAATCACGAAGTGGTTGGCGTAAATGCTCGAGAAATACTGCTAGGTGGGGGTAATATTCACTGTATTACTCAGCAAGTGCCTTTAATCAACCATTCTTAAACACCCATTCTTAATTACCAATAACAAAAGCGGCGGATATTATCCGCCGCAAACTGTTTTAATCATCATCTTAACTACTTGTTTTAGATGCCTGCATCAAAATTATTCTTAGCAAACGCATTGGCATTTTTGTTGAGATACATTGCGTGGTCTGCTTTGGTGATTAAGCTATCGATATCTATGTTTTTATCGTCATAGATAGCGTAACCGATGCTCAAACTAGGTTTGATTTCCATATTGTTATGGTAGAAAGGTTCGCTTTCGATTTCCTTTTTAATCGACTGAGTGACACTGTTCACCTTCTCTGGCAAATAGATGTTTGTCAGGATAACCAGAAATTCATCACCGCCAATTCGCGCTACGGTGTCTGTGCTGCGAACATTCTCTTTCAACTTCATGCTGATGAACTGTAAAAACCGATCTCCAACATCGTGACCAAAATTGTCATTCACGTTTTTGAAGTCATTCACGTCAATACTCAATAAAGTAAAGTAACTATTACTTTCTCTCTTCGAAGACATCTTTCTAAGAAGTTCATTGATATAACGGCGGTTAGGTAAACGAGTCAGTTCATCCTGCATCGCTGCCATATGGATGGTCTTGTAGTTCTTATAAATTAAGAAAAACAGCGCATAGATAAGAAAGATCGAAAAGAACGCGGTAGACAGTATTGCGCGCTTAATGAACAACAGGTGTGCGCTGTCGGTCAGTTTGTATTTTGCTGCTAGCTGCCAACGACCAAACGGTAGATTAATGAAATGCTGAATGTCTGGCTTATCGAATGTTTCGATTTCGCCGTACAGCAATTTATTGGTGTTGGTGATGTTTCGAATCGCGATGTCAGCATCGAAAATATCGTAGATACCGCTGCTCTTCATCAGTGCATCATAATCGATAACAACGCTAACGGTTCCCCAATATGCCTTGTTATAAGGGAAATCGGAGTAAATAGGGTAGCGGGCGATCAAACCTCTACCACCTTGAACCAGATTAACTGGGCCATCGATATAGACGTGCTGGTTTTGCTTCGCTAACTGAATGGCTTTGTTCTGTTCTGGTACTTTCGAAAGATCTATACCTATGGCTGCTTCATTCCCTTTCAGCGGATAGATATAAGTGATGATGTTGTTCGGCGAAGCGGTAACGTTACGGACATGTTGAGACTTGCTCAGAAGCTGACTTGCCACAACGTCCCAATTTTTAAATGCAACGTGTGGATCGATAGTTATCAGTGTCGCTAAGCTATCAGCGAGGAAAGTATCCATAAAGATCGATGCTTCAAAGTTAGAACGCACTAGAGAAATGTTGTTCGCTACAACCATCTCAACTTTTTTGGACTCTAAACCGACGTAATGATTTTTGATTGCTATTGTAATTGGGGCAGCAATAGCAAAGTAGATGAGGGATAGTACGACAAATATGAGGTCTGTTTTCTTGTTATATGACACGTAATTTTGTATCCAGATTATTGAACAGTTGCGTAACTAACCTATTCGTTAGAGTTAATTGTAGGTAACGGTTAGCCAATACGAAAATCGTTAATTGTTAAAATAATTTTGCATACACGTATATATTTATAGTTCTATTTATATAAGTGTATCAATTAATAGTTCAAATATTTTTAATATGAATGAAATATACAATTTGAGCGGTTATTTGTGAAGTAAGTCGTAAATAAGTTTAACTGGTACGATAACAATCAAAGGTGAGTTTTTAACTGGCTTAGCAAGCAAGCAAGCAAGCAAGCAAGCAAGCAAGCAAGCAAGCAAGCAAGCAATCAATCAAGCAATCAAGCAACAAGAAGTAGAGAACTCCCTTTCCCTTAAATAAACACTAAGAGAAAGGGAGCATTTTTTTAGGCTAAATCAAAACGGTCTGCATTCATTACTTTTACCCAAGCAGTAACGAAGTCATTCACAAACTTCTCTTTACTGTCGTCCTGAGCATAGACTTCAGCGTAAGCCCTGAGTATAGAGTTGGAACCAAACACGAGGTCTACACGTGTTGCAGTCCATTTCTTGCTTCCGCTTTGTCGCTCACAAACTTCGTAGAGGTTTTCACCTGCGGGTTTCCATGTATAAGCCATGTCCGTGAGATTAACAAAGAAATCATTGGTGAGTTTACCGACGTCGCTAGTGAAAACACCATGGGTAGTTCCACCATAGTTCGTTCCAAGAACTCTCATACCACCCACTAATACGGTCATTTCACAGGCGGTTAAACCCATGAGCTGCGCTCTGTCGAGAAGCATTTCCTCAGCACTAACCACGTAATCTTTCATTTGCCAGTTTCTAAACCCATCCGCTAGCGGCTCTAGAACGTCGAAAGAGTCTACGTCGGTTTGTGCTTCTGTAGCATCACCGCGACCTGCACTGAAAGGTACTTTGATATTAAAGCCAGCTGCTTTCGCTGCCATTTCGACACCCACATTACCTGCAAGTACTATGGTGTCAGCAACACTAGCACCCGTTTCAGCGGCGATTGTTTCTAATGTTTTCAATACTTTTGCGAGTTTAGCAGGTTCGTTACCTTGCCAATCTTTTTGTGGAGCTAAGCGAATGCGAGCGCCATTCGCACCCCCACGTTTATCCGAGCCTCTAAAGGTACGGGCACTATCCCAAGCAGTTGAAACCATTTCACTTACAGACAAACCGGATGCCGCAATTTTCGATTTAACGGCCTCAATATCATAAGCAGTACTGCCCGCAGCTACAGGATCTTGCCAAATCAGATCTTCTTTAGGCACGTCTGGACCGAGATAGCGAGCTTTAGGGCCTAAATCGCGGTGAGTCAGTTTGAACCAAGCTCTTGCAAAGGTATCTGCGAAATAATCTGGATCATCTCTAAAGCGCTCAGAAATTTTGCGATAGTTTGGGTCCATTTTTAGCGCCATATCGGCGTCAGTCATGATTGGATTGTAGTGTTTGGATGGGTCTTCAACATCGGCCGGTTTATCTTCCGGAGCAATGTTAACTGGCTCCCATTGCCAAGCACCCGCTGGGCTTTTCTTGAGTTCCCAATCGTATTTGAACAAGAGATAGAAGTATCCGTTGTCCCATTGAGTTGGGTTGGTTGTCCAAGCACCTTCAATACCACTGGTAACCGTATCGCGACCAATCCCTCGAGTGTTGTGATTCATCCAGCCTAAACCTTGTTCTTCAAGCGGTGCGCCTTCAGGATCTGGACCAAGATTTGCTGCATTACCGTTACCGTGACATTTGCCCACTGTATGTCCACCAGCGGTGAGGGCAACAGTTTCTTCATCATTCATCGCCATGCGCGCAAAGGTAACCCGCATATCTTTGGCTGTTTTCAATGGGTCAGGATTGCCGTCCACGCCTTCTGGGTTAACGTAAATTAACCCCATCATTACGGCCGCGAGTGGGTTCTCTAAATCGCGTTCGCCAGAGTAGCGGCTGCCTTTCCCACCACTAGGTGCAAGCCATTCTTTTTCCGAGCCCCAATAAGTGTCCTTTTCTGGTTGCCAGATATCTTCACGACCAAATGCAAAGCCAAATGTTTTGAAACCCATAGACTCATAGGCCATGTTGCCAGCGAGGATGCTCAAATCTGCCCAGCTGATTTTGTTACCGTATTTTTGTTTTATCGGCCAAAGAAGGCGACGAGCTTTATCTAGGTTTGCGTTGTCTGGCCAAGAGTTAAGTGGTGCAAAACGTTGATTACCAGTTGCTGCGCCACCTCTGCCGTCGGCAATGCGATAGCTACCTGCAGCATGCCATGCCATACGAATCATTAAGCCTCCGTAATGGCCCCAATCAGCTGGCCACCAGCTTTGGCTGTTAGTCATGAGTGCTTTCAGGTCATTTTTGAGGGCGTCAACATTCAGTTTTTTTAGTTCTTCTTTGTATGAGAAATCGGCACCTAAAGGATTAGTCTTGCTATCGTGCTGATGCAGAATGTCGAGATTGAGTGCTTTTGGCCACCAATCCATGACTGACATATCTGAGGAAGTCATCCCACCATGCATCACAGGGCATTTTCCGCCTGTGTTTGCTCCATGTTTTTCCATGTCCAACTCCTTGTCTCACGTTGCTTTATTAAATTAGTGAATAAATTTTAAGGGCAGATATTACGTGTTACAGATATTGATATTTCAATTGCTTGGAACTAACTACTGATAAAACATAGTTCAAGATGCGAGTGTCGGCATGGAGATATGCCGATTAATTTATAGTTGGGTAAATAGGTCTCATATTTTGGAAAATGAAAACGAAAGTTTAATGGGAATCACAATACGAGAATTAATCTACGCACCAAAGAAGGGAAAGAGATGATAGAAGTTGCGTATTCTGCAACTTCTCGTAGACATTAAGTATTAGGCGTGCTGATATTTCATGGCTAAATTATTATAAATTTCGATGTGGTTAACGTTAGTGGCATAGGAAGTAAAACGTTAAATGATCTTTCCCCAGTATTTCTCGCTCAATCGTTTATTGCTTTTCATTATTTTAGGGGTATTTTCGCCTCTTAAAGCTTGGGCGCAAACTAGCCTGATAACGCCAACTTCTCTCACTGATTATTACGTCGATACGTGGACTTCTACAGAAGGCTTACCTCATAACAGCATCAATGCCATAGCTCAAACCCAAGATGGTTATCTGTGGTTTGCAACTTGGGAAGGTGTGGCGAGATACAACGGTCTTGAATTCAGATTGTTTGATCGCAGTCCTGATACGCATATGCTCGATTCAGGAACTCGTGCGCTGGTTTCCGGTAGCAACAATTCATTATGGGTCGGGGGTGCAAGGGGCAGCCTCAGTTTAAGAACGGGTTTTACTTGGCACCTGCAACAAGCAGCACCAAGCATGGTTAACCATGTATTAATCGACAGTTCTGGCAATCAATGGTTAGCGATAGAAGGTCAGGGGATTGTTCGTCGCCAACGAAACTCCGACGGCTCATTTGGTGACAATGTTTGGGTATTGCAACATATCAGTACCTATCGGTTAGTGGAAAATGCAGCCAATGAAATTTTTGCTGCGACCGAAAAAGGATTGTTCAAACTGTCAGACTCTTCTGCAGAAAGAGTCGACAACTCAAGTTTCGATAAAGTGTATTACCTCTCACTCGCACAAAATGGCGACTTGCTTATCGGTTCAAACCGAGGTGCATGGCGCTATGATGGCAAAGAACTCAATCTGCTTGATTCAAGAATGGATAAAACAGTGGTTACTGTTGTTGAGCAAGATACGGATGGCAATATCTGGCTCGGTACTATCAATAAGGGACTTGCACGTCTAGCTCACGGCGTTCTTGAATTTCTGGATGCAAGCGGAGGTTTGCCAAACAACCGCATACTTTCTTGGTATCAGGATATTGAAGGAAGTATTTGGGTTGGTACTAATGGCGGTTTAATTCGCCTTCGTAATGCGCCATTTATGTCGATTACACAAGATAAGGGTTTGGTCGGAAACTATGTCAGAACCTTGTTACCAATCGCTGAAGATGAGTTTCTTGTTGGTTCAAGTAATGGATTAAGCCTGATTAAACAAAATAGCGCAGAGAGAGCTATTAACGACGATATTTCGTTATCCGTGCTTAGTCTTGCCAATGCTTCAGATGGTGGTGCTTGGATAGGAACCTATCAGAAAGGTTTGATGCACTGGAGTAATGGCAATATCAAATCGGTCATTACCGATAAACAAGGCTTACCGACCAACGAAGTTCGAGCCATATTAGAAGATAGCCAGCGTAACCTTTGGATAGGAACACCGTTTGGATTAGTGAAAAAGCAGCCAGACGGCACTTTATCTCACTTTAATCAGCAAAATGGTTTAACGGATGACTATGTGATGGCTCTTGCGGAAGATGAGCTAGGCCATATTTGGGTGGGCACCGGCGTTGGTGTTGGCTATTGGGATGGTGCCCAACTGGTCAATTTGGATCTAGAACCTCTTGAGCAAGCTCAATATGCTTTCGGTTTTTATGTGGAAAAGGGCTATGTGTGGATAGCAACAGATAGAGGCATAGTTCGTTATCGTCACTCTGACCAAACTCTCGCGCTGGTCGGGCGTCCGCATGGTCTTCCTATTGATAAGTTTTTCCAGATCCAGAAAGATGAAGACGGGTATTTTTGGTTATCCAGCAACCGAGGTATCTGGAAAATTGATGCGAACCGAGCTCATAAAGTTGCAGATGGCACAGAGTCAAACATCATCTTTGAACATTTTGATGAAACAGATGGTATGGCAAGCAGCCAAGCAAATGGGGGATCCAACCCTGCGTCAGCCAAACTTAGTAATGGCGCTATCTATTTTGCTACGGCGAAAGGCGTAGCTTCTATCCATCCGACTAATCTTTACAAGTTAAGTAGTAATCCACTTCCTGTTGTGTTGCAGTCGATTCGATTTGACTCAGAAGCGGTGAACCCTGATGAAACTCGCTTAGTGCCGGCAGGTACCAGTCGAGTCTCAATCAGTTATGTGGGATTAGGTTATGTGATGTCGGAGCGTATTCAGTACCGAACAAAGCTAGAAGGGTTTGATAACTCTTGGTCTGAGCGCAGAAACATTCGCACAGCGGAGTTTACCAATTTACACCCTGGTCATTATAAGTTTCTTGTTAGTGCTCGATACCCCTACGGCAATTGGACAGAGGCGAAAGCGCTGTACGAATTTGACGTTGAACCTTTGTTCTGGCAACGCAAAGATGTCATCGTGTTTATCATCTTGTCAGTTATTGCATTGATTGGTTCTGGCGTTATGTGGCGTATTGAAATGCTCAAACGCAGCGCTATGTATCTGAAGCAGCAAGTGGAATTGCAGACTCAGGAGCTACGCTCACAAGCGGATATGTTTGAGAAACTATCCCACGAAGATGAGTTAACAGGGCTCGCTAACCGACGAGCTTTCGATGCAGAGCTGAAACAGAGATTTGAATCCGCAAAACAAAACGGTGAAGTATTGCACCTTGCGGTGCTGGATATTGACCACTTTAAACGCATTAACGACAAGTATTCACACTTGGTTGGTGATCACGCGATTGTTGAAGTAGTTGATGTTCTGAAAAATCACATCAACAGTGACACATTGCTAGCGAGATGGGGTGGAGAAGAATTCACACTGTTGTTTGTGGGTGACATTAATGAATCTAATGCTTACTTGGAGCGTCTACGAGAAGCGATTGAAGCACACAGTTTTGACAACGTTGCCTTCCTACTGAAAATTACCGTTAGTATCGGCGTTTCAAGTAGCGAATTAATTGAAGATTATGAAGACCTATTAAAACTGGCCGACCATGCCTTGCTTAACGCAAAAAGAAATGGCCGAAATCGAGTGGAAAGAATCACCGCTTAATAGATGAAAAACGGTCGCTAGTGCGACCGTTTTAGTGTGTGTTTGAATGCCGAAAGTATTTTTAGAATACCTTACAAGCAAAACCTTTTAGGTAGAAACCTTCTGGATAAGCGGTGTCTGTTGGGTGGTCTGCAGCTTGTTCAAAACGTTCTACGAATTTCACGTCACGTCCTGCATCCAAAGCCGCGTCCGCAATGATTTTTTGGAATAGCGCCTGATCCATCAAACCAGAGCAAGAATAAGTTAATAGCGTGCCACCCGGTTTTAAGATTTGCATCGCTAGCATGTTGATGTCTTTGTAGCCACGACATGCACCTGTCAACTGCGCTTTAGACTCAGCAAATTTTGGTGGGTCCATGATGACCACATCAAACTTAGTACCTTGATCGCGGTATTCGCGTAGCAGCTTGAATACATCGGCATTTAAGAAAACAGCACGCTTTTTAGAAATATCAAACTCATTCAATTCAGCGTTAAATTTTGCTGTATCAAGTGCTGGTTGAGACACGTCAGCGTTAATCACGCGTTTTGCTCCGCCTTTAAGCGCGTACAAACCAAATCCGCCTGTGTATGAGAAGCAGTTCAATACATCTTTCTCTTTCACATACTTCATTGACTGGAAGCGGCTGTCACGTTGGTCAAGATAGAAACCGGTTTTGTGCCCGTTGACGATATCAACATTGATTTTGATACCGTTTTCTTCAATAACCACAGACTTCGGTGGTAGCTCGCCGTGAAGCACACCGACACGCTCTTCCAAACCTTCTTTCTTACGTACAGCTACGTCAGAGCGCTCGTAAATATGGCAGTCAGGGAAACAGGTGTTCAATGCTTTTACCAGTGCATCTTTTTGGTATTCAGCACCGGCGCTTAAAAGCTGACACACTAGGTAATTATCGTATTTGTCGATAGTGATACCTGGTAAGCCGTCTGATTCAGCAGCAATTAAACGGTAACCAGTTAAGCCGTCACGCTCGATAAAATCATCGCGAAGTAGCTGGGCTTGTTGAATACGCTTAACGAAGAACGCGCTATCAATTTCATCTTTGTCGAAACTCCAAACACGAGCACGAATTTGTGAATGAGGAGAGTACGCTGCTTTGGCTAGCCACTGACCGTCGTTTGCATAAACATCTACAGTTTCACCTAACGCTGGTTCACCTTCGATGCGTTGAATACCACGAGAAAATACCCATGGATGTTTACGACGTAATGATTTATCGCGGCCTTTGACCAAATAGATTGCAGAAGTCATTGCTCTACTCTGAAGAATGATAGAAAAGGTCGAGTATTGTCGTGGAACTGAGCTTGAAAAGCAACTCGACTTATTGTGTTCATAATTAAGTGATATACATACTCTTCGTACTTGGAGTTGCAGCGGTGTTGGCTACGTTCGTTCGCCCCAATCACATAGTTGATCTATGCTCATGGGGATTCACTTACTTGCCGCCTAGCTGCTACTCCAAGTGGTTTGAGTAAATTAAAAATAAACACGCGACTTTTTAGAAACTAAGATCATGATCCAATAGTGAGTCCTTGTTAAAACAATGAGCTAACTATTGGCTATGCTTTATAGGAATCGAAAATTAGGAATGAATTCGAATGGTAGCAAAGTGTGAAAAATTTATTGTTTCGGGAGTGGTGCAGGGTGTGGGTTTTCGTTATCACACCTCACATCAAGGATTAAAGCTTGGATTGACGGGATACGCGAAAAATCTCAACAATGGTGACGTAGAAGTTATTGCATGTGGTTCAAACGAGCACGTCGATGAGTTTTATGAGTGGTTAAAAATGGGACCAAGAACGGCGTCGGTTGAGAAGATTGTTCGTACGACGTGCACCACTGACAAGAGTTACCGAGGGTTTGAAATTCTGTAAGCCCTACTCTTTAGTAAAGGCTTACAGAGTTTTCGATAATTCTAACTGTTATATGCAGAGGTGTTACAACTAAAGGTGTTATAAGCATTTAGCGGGTTTTGGTAAACCTGCCAATTTAGTGGCTTGTTTTGCTGGACCTTTAGGGAACAGTTTAAACAAATACTTGCTGTTGCCTTTTTCAGGGCCGTGCTCTTTTTCCATCGCTTTTACAAGCATGCGAATCGCTGGAGATGTGTTGAACTCTTCATAGAATTTACGCACAAAAAGTACTACTTCAATATGCGCTTCCGTTAGATCAATCCCTTCTTGCTTAGCCAAAATATCCATCATGCCTTCAACCCATTGGGTAGAATCTAATAGATAGCCTTGAGCGTCAGTTTCAATAGTGTTGCCGTTGTATTCAAACATTGTGTTTAACAGTGAGTAGCTTAAATAATTGGGCATAGGGTAGCGAAGGGATTCATTTTGCTCAAGAAGAAAAAAGCCCGAGAAATTCTCGGGCTCTTGTATGTATTCAATTCGGCGACGTATTAATCGTCGTTCATGATGCCTAGGATGCTTAGTAGGCTAGTGAACAGGTTCAGAATGTTCAGGTACATAGAGATTGTTGCGCTAACGTAGTTAGTCTCTTCACCACGAACAATGCGGCTAGTATCGAATAGGATGAAGCCTGAGAATACTAGTGCTGACATGCTGCTGATTGCTAGTTGACCCATTGTAGAACCAACAAAGATGTTGATGATTGCTGCAACGATAACAATGATAAGACCTGCAACTAGGAAGTTACGCATGAATGAGAAGTCTTTTTTGCTGCTTACTGTGTATGCAGAAAGACCAAGGAACACCATACCAGTCAAACCAAGTGCTTGAGCAATAATCGATGGACCATTTGGAATTGCAGCGTAATAGTTAAGCATTGGACCTAGAGCACCACCCATTAATGTGGTGAACACAAATGTCCAAACAATACCCATTGATGAGTTGATTGCTTTTGGTAGAGCGAAGAACAGAACACCGATTGCAGCAACTTGCATTACAAGCGCCATGATTGGTGAAATACCCATTGCCATTGTTACTACAGCTGCGATAGCGCTGGTTACTAGTGTCATCGACAGTAGGAAATAGGTGTTTTTAAGCGTTTTGTTAATCTCAAGTGTGTTTAAACCACTTGTAGAACGAGAATACATAGGAGTGTTCATACTTTTACTCTTCCTCATTGAAAGGTGTTTCTTGTTTATGTAGACATTAATGAGGCCAATAGTTCCATTTTTCAAGCCTCTGCCTAGGTTGTTACTAAAAATAATAAACAAAAACGGGCTAAATAAGCGTGACAAGTTGTAACACAATATTTCCGTTCATCTAAGTTTATATCTGGCTTAATACTAACACTAATTTGCTTTTGTTTTTGTCGGGAATGGATGAATTAAACCATTAGTTACAAAAGAAAAATAATGTACTAAAAAACAAAAGAGGCGAATGAATCGCCTCTTTAGATAATGCCAATAGGCATGGTAATCCAGTCAACAATTAATGGTGAAGGATCTGCGCTAGGAAGTTTTGCGTACGATCGGACTGAGGATTTTCGAAGAAATCTTTTGGATTGTTTTCTTCGATGATTTCACCTGCGTCCATAAAGATCACTCGGTCTGCTACTTCTTTTGCAAAGCCCATTTCGTGGGTAACACAAAGCATTGTCATACCTTCGCCGGCAAGCTCAACCATTACATCCAGTACTTCACGAACCATCTCTGGGTCTAGTGCTGAGGTTGGTTCGTCAAACAGCATAACTTGTGGGTTCATACATAAAGAGCGAGCAATCGCCACGCGTTGTTGCTGGCCACCAGATAACTGACCTGGGTATTTGTCTGCTTGGTCTGGGATCTTTACACGTTTCAAGAACTTCATTGCGATCGCTTCAGCTTCTTCTTTAGGCATTTTTTTAACCCAAATTGGTGCTAGCGTGCAGTTTTCCAAAACAGTTAGGTGAGGGAATAGGTTGAAGTGTTGGAAACACATTCCTACCTCACGGCGTACCGCTTCAATGTTCTTTAAGTCTTCAGTCAGCTCTGTTCCCGCCACAAGAATTTGACCTTTTTGGTGTTCTTCTAAGTGGTTGATACAACGAATCATGGTTGATTTGCCTGAGCCTGAAGGTCCACAAATAACGATTTTTTCGCCTTTTTTAACATCAAGATTAATGTTCTTTAGTACGTGAAATTCACCATACCACTTGTTCATGTCCTTAATTTGAATCATGAAATCTTCTGCAGTTTGTTGCGTCATAATACGTTCCCTGAATTATTGTTTATCGTTTGTGACCGGTATGGAGTTTGCCTTCTAGCCAAATCGAGTATCTCGACATGCTAAAGCAGAACACCCAGAACACTAACGCGACAAATACGTAACTTTCTGTAGCAAAACCAAGCCAGCTTGGGTCAGTGTTTGATGACTGACCAACACCGAGTACGTCAAACATACCGATGATAAGAACCAGACTGGTATCTTTAAATAGACCGATAAAGGTATTTACGATTGATGGAATCGTGATTTTCAAAGCTTGTGGAAGAATGATTAACCCAACTTTCTTCCAG
This sequence comes from Vibrio sp. HM8-C, assembly GCF_058630515.1. Taxonomy (NCBI): domain Bacteria; kingdom Pseudomonadati; phylum Pseudomonadota; class Gammaproteobacteria; order Vibrionales; family Vibrionaceae; genus Vibrio; species Vibrio sp. HM8-C. Next base: position 80,280 of record NZ_JBMMKS010000006.1, on the reverse strand, counting down.
TATGAAAGACCTAAAGCATCGGCAGCTTCATATTGACCTTTCGGTATTGCTTGTAGACCACCACGAACCACTTCTGCCATATAGGCTGAGCTAAACATAACCACACCGATAAGAGCACGGATAAGTTTGTCTGTTTCTGAACCTTCTGAAAGGAACAGCGGTAACATTACCGAAGCCATAAATAATACGGTGATCAGTGGTACACCACGCCAAACTTCAATATAGACAGTACATAGGCTGCGGATGATTGGCATATTAGAGCGACGACCGAGCGCTAAAACCACACCGATAGGCAGTGAAACCACGATACCAACCAGAGCAATAATAAGCGTGATTAGTAATCCACCCCATTTATGGGTTTCAACCACGGTTAGACCAAATACACCGCCGTACAACAATGCCGCAATTAAGAAGGGGTAGATGTTGACGAAGAATAGCCAAATCCAAGTACGCTTAGGCGTTTTGTCGTAAGCAATCAAACCAACGAATACAGCTAACGTGAAGAAGAATAGGCGAGGGCGCCAAAGTTCTGCTTCAGGATAGAACCCGTACATGTATTGTTGCCAACGAACGCTGATAAACACCCAGCAAGCGCCTTCTCCGGTACAGGCATCACGAGTTGTACCAACCCAATCTGCGTTAATAAATGCCCAGTTAAAGATGCCCCAAATGCCTTGGAAGGCAAAGTAAGCCAAAATAATCGTTACAACTGAGTTGATTGGACTATTAAACAGATTTTTCTTAAACCAGCCTACAATACCTGTCGTTTTAACTGGAGGCGGAAGACTTGGTTGAAATTGATGTACTTTCATCTTATCTCTCCACCAATGCTACTTTACGGTTGTAGATGTTCATAAATAGTGATGTGAGCAAGCTAAGTGTTAAGTAGACGCCCATTGTCATCGCGATAATTTCAATCGCCTGACCTGTTTGGTTAAGTGTTGTACCTGCAAATACAGAAACAAGATCTGGATAACCAATCGCCATCGCTAAGGATGAGTTTTTGGTTAAGTTCAGATATTGGCTTGTTAGTGGTGGAATGATGATTCTCAGAGCTTGAGGAATCACAACCAATTTCAACGTTTTAGAACGAGGCAAACCTAGCGACATTGCAGCTTCTGTTTGACCATGGCTAACAGCGTTAATACCAGAACGAACAATCTCAGCGATGAACGAAGCGGTATAAATTGTTAAAGCCAATAGTAAAGCAGCAAGTTCAGGAATGATGCTTACACCACCTTGGAAGTTAAATCCTTTCAATACAGGGTATTGCGCAGAAATTGGTGACCCCATGATGAAGTAAACAACCAAAGGCAACACGACACACAAGCCAAGAGCAATTCTAAGCATTGGTGTTTGTTGACCTGTTAAACGTTGCTTGTTCTTTGCCCAGATACTAATAGCGATAGTCGCTATTACACCCAAAATGAATGCTCCAACGACAACACTGCTTCCTGCTTCAAAAACCGGAGTAGGTAGAAACAGACCGCGAACGTTTAAGAAAATAGCTTCGCCTAAGCTTAGACTTTGGCGTGCTGATGGCAGCGTTTGAAGTACTGCGACGTACCAAAACAAAATTTGTAGTAGTAATGGAATATTACGGAATGTTTCGATATACACAGCAGCCAAGCGGCTAACTAACCAGTTGGTTGATAGACGAGCAATACCTAAGATAAAGCCCAAAATCGTAGCAAAGAAGATACCTAAAATAGATACCAGTGCAGTATTGAGTAGACCAACAAAAAACGTACGTCCGTACGAGAATGTTTCATTATACTCAATCAAAGTTAAACCAATCCCAAAGCCTGCTGGTTGATCCAAAAAGGCGAAGCCTGTTGCTATACCACGAGCACTAAGGTTCGTCAGCGCATTGTTTACAATGGTATAGAAGAAAAAGACCAGAGCCGCGATCGCAATCGCTTGGAAGACAATCGAGCGAAAAGTAGGATTGTATAGAAGGTTGGTGCTTTTTGAAGAAGGTACTGCCGCCTTCGGCACCGAAGTTGTCATAGGTTTCATACAGCGATAACCTCTTTATCCATTTAGACAAAGGGCGGCATTACACCGCCCATTTCTTTCCATATCTATAAACGGAGAGGAATTAACGAATTGGTGGAGCGTACATGAAGCCACCCGCATTCCATAGTGCGTTAGCACCACGAGAAATTTGAAGTGGAGAACCTTTACCTACAGTACGTTCGAAACTCTCACCGTAGTTACCAACTTGTTTAACGATTTGGTAGCCCCAGTCGTCACGAATACCTAGACCAGAACCTTTAGGACCGTCTACACCTAGAATACGTTTAACTTCTGGGTTTTCAGACTTCAACATTTCGTCTGCGTTAGCTGAAGTAATGCCGTATTCTTCTGCGTTGATCATCGCGTTCAGAGTCCACTTAGCAACGTTGAACCATTTGTCGTCATCTTGACGAACTACTGGGCCTAGAGGCTCTTTAGAAATGATTTCTGGTAGTACAACTGCTGAGTTTGGATCAGCTAGGTTTAGACGAAGTGCGTATAGACCTGATTGGTCAGTTGTTAGAACGTCACAACGGCCAGCATCGAAGCCTGCAGCAGTTTGAGTTGATGTATCAAATACAACTGGCTTGTAGCTGATGCCGTTTGCACGGAAGTAGTCAGCAAGGTTTAGCTCTGTAGTTGTACCAGATTGGATACAGATAGATGCGCCATCAAGCTCTTTTGCACTTTTAACACCTAGATCTTTCTTAACCATGAAACCTTGACCGTCGTAGTAGTTTACGCCAGCAAAGTTTAGACCTAACGCTGTATCACGTTGAAGAGTCCAAGTTGTGTTGCGAGATAGAATGTCGATTTCACCAGATTGAAGTGCAGTGAAACGCTCTTTAGCTGTTAGTGGAACGAATTTTACTTTAGTTTTGTCGCCAAGAACTGCAGCAGCTACTGCTTGACAGTATTCTACGTCGATCCCTTCCCATTCGCCTTTAGCGTTAGGGTTAGAGAAGCCTGGAAGACCAGTACTTACACCACATGACAAAACACCAGCAGCCAAAACTTTGTCTAAAGTACTATCTGCTGCCGATGCTGACGTTGCTGCGAAGGCAGAAGATGCCGCTACAACTGTGGCAAGAAGTGTGAGTTTATTCGCCATTTGTATCCTTCCTGTATGATCCATGTTTGACCAGGTGATCCCTGATACAAGCTTTATAAATGTTGTGTTTTATAATTAGTTTTGCGATTGACTAGCACTTTCTTGTGCATTTATGAATCAATCGTTTATAAGCGTAGATATAAAGCGCGGATTTCTCAAATACATAATTTAAAAAGATTTTTGATTGAAATCACATACCTAAGCTATGTTTAGAATGTCTAAATGTTGTTCCAATGTAAATAGTGCAACTAGGCTCATCATTGGTGCAACAGAATGTCTTCGGGATAATTGACTAAAGAATTAATATATAAAAATAGCCTTGTTAGGAAATTCTTATATTTTTATCTATTAACTGTGCAAAATTCAGTCATTAATTATTTGGTGTGCATTTGCTAGTGCTTTTGTTGCACCTTTTTTGTTAGCATAATCGAATAGTTATTTACATTGTGATGAAAAATAAATGCAATATTTTCCGCTGTTCTTAGATCTCACAAATAAAGCCGTTTTAGTCGTTGGTGGAGGCGAAGTTGCATGCCGTAAAATTGACGCGCTATTACGTGCTGGCGCTCGTGTCACAATCGTTTCTCCCCAGATTGCCCATTACCTACATACGCTTGTCGAGCAAGGGAAATGCGAGTGGATTCAAAACTTCTATTCACCTAGTGTTTTAACCAATCGCTTTGTGCAGGTATGGGCGACAACAGATAACCCAGATCTCAACCATCAAGTGCATAAAGATGCAAAAAATATCGGTGTTTTAGTCAATGTGGTCGATGACTTGCCGTATTGTGACTTCATCACCCCTTCGATGATAGACAGAGGTCGAATACAGATAGCGATCTCTAGCGGAGGCGCGTCACCAGTACTTGTGCGCAACATTCGCGAGACATTGGAATCAGTATTGCCACAAAATTTAGGTCTACTTGCTGAGTTTGGCGCTTCAAAGAGAAGTTCGATAAAAGAGCACCTACCAACAGTTGATCTACGTCGCAAGTTTTGGGAAATGTTTTTTTCATCAACTCAAGTGAAGGAAGCAAATTCGCGAGAACAGTTGGAAGTTCTGTATGTATCTGCGTTAGAGAATGAGATCGAAAACTATAGTGATGTGACATGGATAGAATATGGTAATGATGTTGAACTTCTCCCAATGAAGGCTCTAAGGTATATGCAGCAAGCAGAAATCGTTTTGTTTGAAAAAGACTGTTTGTTTAATGTGATCGATCTATGTCGTAGAGATGCGGAGAGGGAAGAATTTAGCAGCTCAGCGCATTTGGGCGAGCGTTTAAAACAAGTTAAAGCTGAGAAAAAGCGAGTCTGTGTCTTGATCTCTAAGCTTACTCAAGAATTTTCTTTGCTTCACAGTCAACAAAGAGTGATTAAGCCTGGCAGTGAAAAGAAATAATTTAAGCCTGATTAGACTGGGCTACAAAGCATAGAAATATGTGCTTTGTCATTGCCACTCTCATAGAAAAGGGATGAATACCACTGATAGGATTCATCCCTTTATTGTTTCAGTATCGTTACTTACAACACGAATTTTTCAATTGCCGCCGCGACACCATCTTCATCATTACTCAAGGTAATGTAATCCGCGATACGCTTGGTTTCTTCCATCGCATTTGCCATTGCAATACCCATTCCTGCGTATTCAATCATATGATGGTCGTTTTCAGCATCACCCATACACATAACCTGACTAGCAGGTACGCCAAGATGATCCGCAATCGCTTTGATACCTACGCCTTTGTTGCTCTGAGTGTTGAGGAACTCTAAGAAGTGTGGCGCACTTTGTACAACCGTAAATTGTTCATGCATGTGAGCTGGAATCTTCTTGATAGCAGCAGAAAGTAGACTAGGTTCCGCCACAATCATGGTTTTTATGATTGGGTGATCGTCTTCGAGTTCTGAAAAATCCATCTCAGTAATTTTCAAACCATCATTAATTTTCGATTCGAGCTCGGTGAACTCACTGACGCGTGGAGTGATCAGACCGTGAATTTGGCTAAATGCATGAGTATTGACGCCAAGCTCTTCTGCAAGCTTAGCCACAGCTTTTGCGGCTTTACCATCGATGATTTGTTTATAGATAACTTCGCCAGTCGCTACATTCTGAACCATCGAACCGTTGTAGTGCAGGACGTAATCTTGGTCTGAAGTTAATTCCAGTTCTTCCAGCTTGCTGCGCATACCATCAATAGGGCGGCCTGATGCAAGCACCACACGCACACCTTGTTCTTTCGCTAGGGCAATAGCCTGTTTAGTGCGAGGTGTAATTTGCTTTTGGCTATTGAGAAGTGTGCCATCCATATCAAGAGCGATGATTTTGTACATGAGATACCTAGAATGCGTTAATTAATTTGGAAAAGAATATCTATAATTTATGACAGTTTGCTCGTTTGTAATGTAAAGCGCAAAACAAATTGCATCATTTGTTTGAACTCGAAAGTAACGGTTTCGTGTTTAAAGCGCGTGATATTTGTGATTTAGGCGAGGTTTAAATTGACCTCAAGGAGACCTTCTATTAAGGTCTGCGGCTGCGATTTTTCGGAAAATTGAATTAGGCAACTTACTTTGTACAAAGTTAATGAAATGTTTGAAACGATACAGGGAGAGGGCGTATTTACTGGCGTTCCAGCTGTTTTCGTTCGTTTACAAGAATGTCCGGTTGGCTGTGCGTGGTGTGATACTAAGCAGACGTGGGAAGCCGAAGAGAAAGACCAGCAGTCTTTTGAGCAGATTATTGTCAAAACCGGTGATTCACCCAAGTGGTGTTCAGCAAGTGCTGAGCAGGTCATTGCCATGTATCAATCACAAGGTTATACCGCAAAGCACATTGTTATTACCGGCGGTGAACCTTGCATTTATGATTTGATTCCTCTGACGCAGGCGTTTGAAGCGATTGGTTGCCGATGCCAGATCGAAACGAGTGGTACCTTTGAAGTGCAAGCATCCAAAGATACTTGGGTGACAGTGTCACCAAAAGTAGCAATGAAAGGTAAGCTTCCGGTTATTCATTCGGCTTTGTTGCGTGCTAACGAGATCAAGCATCCTGTGGCTACCGACAAAGACATCGAGAATTTGGATCAATTGCTGCAATCTGCCAACGTGCCTAGTTCAACGGTTATTGCTTTGCAACCTATTAGCCAGAAGCCTCGAGCGACCCAATTGTGTATTGATACGTGTGTGGCGCGAAATTGGCGTCTATCCATTCAAACTCACAAGTATCTCAGTATTGCCTAAAGGAATTACCCATGAAAAAAGCGGTTGTCGTATTTAGTGGTGGTCAGGACTCAACAACGTGTTTAGTTCAAGCGCTGAAAGATTTTGATGAAGTTCATGCGATTACGTTCGATTATGGACAGCGACACAAGCTCGAAATCCAAGTGGCTCAAGCATTAAGTAAAAAACTTGGTGTCACTGCGCACAAAGTATTGGATGTTGGTCTGCTCAATGAGTTGGCGATCAGTTCTCTAACTCGTGATGATATCCCTGTATCTCATGAGCTTCAGGATAATGGACTACCAAATTCATTCGTTCCGGGTCGCAACATACTCTTTTTAACCTTAGCTGGTATCTACGCATATCAAATTGGTGCTCAAACCGTCATTACGGGTGTGTGTGAAACCGATTTTTCAGGTTATCCAGATTGCCGTGATGAGTTCATCAAGTCGATGAACAGTGCACTTGTTAAAGGTATGGATCGTGAACTGGAAATTCGTACTCCGCTTATGTGGTTGAACAAAGCGGAAACATGGGCTCTCGCTGATCAATATGAATCGTTAGATCTCGTGCGTAATGAAACGTTGACATGCTATAACGGCGTTATCGGAGACGGTTGTGGCGATTGCCCTGCTTGTCATCTTCGTAAAGCAGGGCTGAAAGATTATTTAGATAATCGCGCCGCAGTTATGGCTTCTTTGAAACAAAAGAGCAATCAATAGAGTCTCTGCAAGCATCAAAGATGCAGTTCTGTCCTTTTTGTTTGATCTTGAAAAGCGCCTGATCCAAAACTGAATAGAGCTGATTGAAGTCGCTGATTTGTTCCTCCGTTGTCAGAAAGGCAAAACTGGTGGAGACATACAGCGGCTTTTTGTTTGCAGAATCATTGGTTTTGTATGAGTATGGTTTCGATGTCAGTGCTTTATGCAGCGTTTCTACTCGTTGCTGTACCTCATAGTGCTCAACATTTCTCAGCACGAGAATGAATTCATCACCACCCAAGCGTCCCCAGAAATCCGGCTTATTCAAATTTTTTTCAACCGTTTTGGATATCATTTTTAACGCTTTGTTGCCTGCCTCATAGCCGTATAAGTCGTTTATTAACTTGAGATTGTCGATATCAAAAAGAATCACCACATTTTTGGTATCTCGAAGCGGAGTTATGTCGGCATTTTTTAGTCTATTAATAAAAACTGTTCGATGTAGCGCGTCGGTAAGGCAATCCATTTGTTGTCGATTGTGTGAATGAGCCGCCTTGTGGATGAGATAAGCCACTATCATTAAAAGCAATACAACCATCAGCAGAACATAGCGTCGCTCCTGTTTTAAGTGTTCTATATCTGCATAAAGCTTTTCATTTTGAGCAAGTAGCTCTGAACTCAATAATTTTTGCTCTAGCGTTGATGTGGATTGATCAAGGGCTTCTAATGCTTTGAAATGCTCACTGTCTCGAATTGTTATTTCATTTTCAACGTATAGACGATAGTAGGAGAGTGCCAGTTCGTATTTTCCACTCTTATCCGCGATTTTCGCTAACTGACGTAATGCTTGGGTTAGTGTTCGTATATTCTGTGATTCTTCTGCAAGCACCTTTGCCTTTAATGCGTAGTACTCTGCCTGTCGATAATACTGTTTTTGAACGTAGGAATTAGACAACGCTAAAACTACATCGGTTTTAAGAGTGATATCTTTGCGTTGGATGGCGTAGTCGAGACCTTTAAGAAGTTGATTGATACCTTCGTGGAAAGATCCAAGTTCAGTATATGACTTACCCAGCCCAAGATGCACGTAAGCCAGACCTCGCACATCGTTGTGCTTCATGTGTATTAAACGTGCCTTATTAAAATGGGTAATGCTCTGATGCAACTCGCCTTTGTGATGGTACACCTCGCCTAAACTGTGTTCAGTTTGTGCGATACCTTTATCATTCTGATTCTCAACATGCAGTGTTAGGGCGCGATACAGATATTCTAACGCTTGTTGATATTGACCCAATGTGCAGAGCAGAATCCCTATGTCATTAAATACTTGTGCTGTATCGATACCTTCAGGAACTTCATCTAACAGTCGCTTATAGGCACTTAATGCTCCTTTGTAATCACCAATATTTTCGAGATTCTTGGCTATTACGTTGAGGGTGCGATAACGAGGAATGATCGGGTCTCTAGTTTCATCCAACCTGTTCTGTAGTTGTGTGCAATAGTTTTGACTCTGCAGGTAGTCACCCTGAAAATTAAGTAGTCGGCATAGGTGGTACTCGAATAAGAAAATGCCATCACTGTCTTGTCTTTGTTGCATTTGAGCATAAAGCTTTTGATAACTCTTTATGGCATCAGATTCGCGTTTATTTCTTTCATGATTTAGCGCCTCAATAAAAAGCCTCTCATCTTCATTATAAGAAAGAGGTAATGCGTTTTTATTGCCGAAATAATGTTGGTCCTTATTAGTCATAAACTCATGGATACGACTAGCGACATAGAGTTTTTCCGCATTAGGAGCGAGAGAGGCATATCTGTCTTTTAAAAGCTGTAAGACTAAATCAGGATCTCGGTTTAGTGATTTATTCACTACTGAGTCCCATTCGGCTCTGTCACTGGCATGACTTGTCGATAGGACGGAACAAAGAGATAACAAAAGTATGGTTGCGTAAATATGGAACATTGAGTGCATTTTTGGCGGTGTGACGAGAAAACCTCAACACTATATGCCTCTGAAAATCTGCTCTCAATTCGTTATTGCAAACGAACATTAATCTGTGAAATGTGCCGAAACATGCGTCAAATAAGTTGCATTTTTAAGACGAATTTCGCTTTAACCTACTAAATTTAAATAACAAAGTATTAGAGGTGCGAAAGTACTAACACTATTTAAAAAGACAGTGGATAATGCCGCGCAATTTATTAGCCCTAAAGATCTACAACTTTTCGTCATTGTGAGGAAATGCCTTGAACGCAGCTGATATCTTGACTCAGTTTAACTGTTATGAGCGAATGCATATTGAGATCCCTGATTGGGAAATCTACTCACATGAATCACTCGTCCGAGTGATTTCTCCAGATGTGGATGGCAGTTTTATCGCGTATTTCAATCTTGAGGCTTCGCAAGCGCCTGATGTCATTGAACAGCAAATGGCTTATTTCTATCGTTTAGGTAAAAACTTTGAGTGGAAAGTCTATGACTTCGATTCGCCAAGCGAAATCGAACAGATGTTGTTGGACAAAGGATTTTACCAAGAGGATGAAGAGTCCTTTATGGTGCTCGATCTTGGCGCTTATGATTCAGTGCCTGAACTTCAAACTCAATGTGTTGAAGTGTTTGATGCTTGTGGTATTCGCGATGCGATTGAAGTGAAACGAATTCAAACTGGTGAAGACTTTAGTGCCTATTATTTACACTTGCTTCATTTGAAGCAAACGCGTCCAGACAGTATTCGCATCTATGTTATTTATGACGAAGGGCAGCCAGTGTCATCGGCTTGGGTGATCTTTAACAATGATAAGTCGCCGTTTGCAGGTATCTGGGGCGGAAGTACAGTCCAAAGCCAGCGTGGACGTGGTCACTATCAAGCATTGCTTAAACAAAGGATTCGAGATGCAATGTTAGCGGGTAAGAAATACTTGTACATTGATGCCTCCGAAATGAGTCGTCCCATCGTAGAAAGGTATGGATTTAAAGTTATTTCAAAAACGGTGCCTTATTTTTATAGACATCCCAATATTGACTAATGTTTTATATAACAAGTATTTGTAGTGTAAATGGTTGAAGATCGTTAAAGATCCTGAACTAAGATCTCATCCACAATTACTGTGTTAATAACCAGTATTTTTGTTGACAATTATGTAACCTTAACTATACTGTATGCATAAACAGTGCTAGAGGAGGTAACTTATGTTGTTAGAAACATTAGAACGCATTAACCGCCTACGCCAAGAGGCGATGTCTAACCCTGATTTCATTGAAATGGCTAAAGAACACGAAGCCACTCTCAAACATGTCGAGCAAGAATTTGAACCGAAACGGTCTCGACGTCATACTACCAAACACAAAAGCAAATCGCTTGCCGATATCTATAAACAAACCGATTTCGGCTCAAATCCATCAGGTGTTCAACATTAATCGTAACTGTGTTTGATGCACCGCAACTGAATAACAGTAAATAAGAAAAGGCTCATGTGATTACACATGAGCCTTATGTATTTCGTTCATCCTAAATAAGATTCTGGTGACAAGTCTCGTTTAGAAATCGGCTTTTTTTACGAAATATGGGTTGGTGTATTTACGCTCTGGGCCAAATTGTGACGTCACCAATTTATTCCACAAATTCTTGTCAAATTGCTCTTTGGGTATAGACGGGTAGAGTGTTTCTACTTCTTCCCAAGCATATACCATCAGCTCTTTCTTTTTGATCTTGTTGTATTTATTGACGATGTCGTTGTACTTACGCATCCATTCGATTTTGTATTGGCGCAAAGCAGGTTCAGCTTGTTCAAGTGGCACTCGAGACAAATATACGCGCTTGTAAGACACTTTCTTATCAATCATGGTGAGCATCGTTGTTTGAATATATTTACCATGATGAGTAATAGAAATATCGTCTTCAGAGAACGGTGTTAAACACCAGCCGCGAGGAAGGAAATCTGGTTTTTGGAATTGCTTGTTACGAGCAAGCAAAGCATCGTGCAGAACAATATCCGAAGTACCACGGAATGTCGCTTGCCATTTGGCAATACGAACCTGAATAGAACCCGGCAGACGATAAACGTTAGTAAACTTATCTTTATCCATTAGCTTTCACAATCTTTGAATAATGCAGTGTATTAATACGAAAGTTATTGCCATTTCGAATAAAAGGTATCGAAAACGATCTACACCTTGGGTCGGAACACTCTGAGTGTAAATCCACTTATACTCTTCTCAATTGAATCTGCAATATCGTTGATTACATTCACTTAACCACATCACACTAACCAATTTGCGCTAACCTTCTTCCATCAATAGGCAGATAGGGCTAGATTGGCAATATTGGGCAATGCGTCGTGTTCTACAGATTAAGACCAAATAAGAAGTAACCTCACTGCTTGGCATATTTTTAACCACTCAGGCAGCGAGGGCGCACATTCTACAACGGTTTATAGTTCAAATGCGAGTCCAAATAAGTGCGTTTTTTCATCTAATTGAAAGAAAATATATACAGGATTGAACAAATAAAGAGCATTTTCTTGTTATTTAACGTTCATGATGTCTTGTTAAAGTAAACCGAACCCAAAGATGAACTTCTTGGCTCGGTTTACTAACACAGCTCATGAACGATTTAGTGAGAGATGAGTGTCAAACCATGAGGAAGTGCATCACCAAAAATGCGTTTTGACTCGGTTTCACTTAACTCACTCACATTTTCTACCAATTGAACCCAAGCCTCAGGTGCGCGGCTTTGTTTGAGTTTTTCGAGTACAGATGCTCGGAAGTCATCTGAAATGTCTAACGTTCTATCGCCGGTCTTTCTACAAATCATTACAGCGGCAAACGCGATCATTGGCTCCTTAACCCAGTCTTTATCCAATAGCTTTGGTAACCATTGTTGAACTTGTTCGCGGGACACCACATTATGTGCACTGCCGTAAAGCGGTGTTCTAGAAAGAAGGCGACCCGCTGCCCACCAGTGAGCCTGCTCAAATTGTGTTTGATTCAAAGCTTTATTAATAAACCAAGTGGCTAACAGTACTTTATCTTCCACATCCAAATGTTCTAAAGATGCCGCTAAGCGAACCATGGCTTCATAGCCTTTGTCTTGTGCTTCTTGATTAGATTTAGGATTGCGAGAAGCTCCCGGATGCAGATGTTTCGCGATGTCCGCTAACAAGATTTCTTGCTGCTCTTGGTTTAAACCTCCTGCGATACGTCGCCAAAATACCCACCAGTCACTCCAGCCTTGATGGTTTTGAAACTGAATACCTTGTTGGTATAAACCCCAAATTTGTTCGATCCGCCAGCTATCGGTGGCGTCGCCAAATCCAGGACGCAATGCAAACCCTGCTAATCGTAACCAGTTTTTCTCGTGTTGTTCGGAGCGGCGGCGACGTTTTCTACCTAATGCCAAAGTATCAAATAGAGAACGAAGAACCGAAAAGTCCCACTCGTCACGTTTGCCGAGTAGTTTCTCTAAATCTTTGTTTAATGTTTTGACTGCGTTATTGTCGGCACTGTTCTTATTGCCACTGTAAATCTGCGTTACTAACGTTTTTGCCTGTTCAAGCTTAGGGTTTGGCTTATCCAACTCTTGATTGGCTTGGTTTTGGTTATTGTTACGAACTTCAAACTCCATCAACCAGCGTTTAGTTTCATCGCTGGTGGATACACATTCCATTTTCAGTGTACCTACTTCTGTAAGCTGGCAGGCGAGAAGTACTTCTTCACGCTGCTTTTGATTGGCTTGCAGTTGAATGTTTTCATTGCCTTGTAAGGTGGTGATGTAGGGTGGTAATGGTTGGAATTTATCCGCGTCAATATCAACCAAGACTCCATTTTGTATTCTGATGTCGTTAGATATTTGATCGTGCGTTGACGTTAGCAGGTTAAAACGCACAGGCATACCTAGCGTTAATGAAAAACGACGGCTAGTTAATCGGATCTCTTGACCTTCTTCAGTTCCTTTCGCTAATAGACACAGGGCTTTGCCCATACTGTTTTTTTCTTGCAAATGAAGGAAGTAAGAGCGAGCCGATCCTCCACCGATTTTAAGTTGTACGCCACGACGAGCTTTGGCAAACGCTACGGCTCCGAGAGCTACTGACCAGTCAGGATGGGGGTTATCAAGTTGAGTGATACTCTCACCACGCCAGTGACCAAGCAACGTCTTCATTCGCTCTGTAATCAGATCGCTGTTAAAAACACCGCCATTTAGCAACAACCCTACAGGGATAGAAGGCTGGTCAGCGTCGATTTCATTAAGCGCGGCTTTTGATACTTGCTGATGTTGAGTCAGAAATTCTGCGACATGTTTACTGACAGCGGGGTCAGCTACATAGGGAAGACCAAATTCCATCATGGCGCTACGGCGTTTATTTGGCAGCTGAGCGAAATCGGAAATTGGGAAGAAACCATCCAATGCGATTTGGTGTACTTCTTCTTTGGTGAGACTGACGCTTTTTGTTCCACCAAGTAGCTTAGAACCACTACCAAGCATGGTTATTTTAACGGTTTCTGGAGCGTTACTTGAGAGCAGGTTTTCTTTTGCTTGTCGTGTTTGCTGTATCAGTTTTGTTAGACCCGCCGCTGTCAGCTTTTTAGCTTGATTAAATCGGCTTTCTGCTAAGTGTGCGAGCGCAAGGTCAAGGTTGTCACCGCCGAGCATCAAATGCTCACCTACGCCAATACGGTTAAGCGCCAAATCACCGTTATCGAATTTTGCTTCAATGAGGCTTAAATCGGTTGTGCCGCCACCCACGTCGCAAACGAGAATCAGAGGGATTTCAGCGAGCTGCTCACTTGCCGAATCTTTGTGTCGGGAATACCAGTCATAGCAAACTGCCTGAGGCTCTTCCAATAAAATGATGCTGCCTAGCCCAGCAAGTTTCGCTGCCTCTAAAGTGAGTTTTCGCGCTGTCTCATCGAAAGAAGCTGGAACGGTAACGACCACTTCCTGATTTTCTAATGGATTACTTGGGTGTCGGTAGTTCCATGCTTGACGAATATGATTTAGGTAGCTTGCACTTGCCACCACCGGTGATACTTTTTCAACATCAGCGGCTCCCGCCCAAGGAAGAATAGCTTCTGAGCGATCAACCGACGGATGAGATAACCAGCTTTTGGCACTGGAGACTTGGCGACCTTCGACTTTAGCGCCTAAATCTCTCGCCCATTGTCCAATAATGGCAAGATCAATGTCGCCAGAAACAGGTTTGTTATCCCAAGGAAGCGTTAGGTCACTGGCAGCAATTTGTCCCGGTGCCGGGTGATAGCGGAAGGAGGGTAACAGTGGTTTTCGGACAACTTCGCCAGGACCAATCAGTTGGTCTATCGGAAAAAGTTCTACAGCTGCGTGTTCGAGATCATCCATTAATTCACAAAATGCGACCACCGTATTGGTGGTTCCTAAATCGATCCCGACAAGAAAACGTGGTGCTGCCATTTAGAGAAACCTCGTTATACTCTTCCTACTTGAAGCTGTAGTGCTTTATGTTTTGGTATAGGGGCTTGTTCGCTCACCCCAATCACATAGTTTATCTATGCTCATGGGGAATCACTCACTTGCCGCCTACCTGAAACTCCAAGTAGTTTGAGTATTAATCTTTAATTAGAGTCGTTATTAGTAACGACACTTTGAATATAGATAAACGGCATCGCTAAGGATGCCGTTTAATAGTTAGTACTGTGAATCTTCTGATTCTTCGTTGGATTCTCTTACATCGAACTCAACATGCCATTTTTGACCGTTGTCTGCGGCAATCGCTTCAAGATAGAGAGTACCAAGTTCTGTTACGCGCGAAGCAAGCGTGACAGGAATGACTTCACCTTCACGGCGACCTTCAGATACAGGCAGTGTTACTTGAATTTCAGGTAACTCCTCTAGCTCCTCTGGAGCCCAGTAGTCAAGGTGAGTACCGGCAGTATCATCGCGGCGAGTCGTTGAACCGTAGAACTGGAAGTGAACTGGCTGACCAATGACTAGACCAAACTTCTGGTTTGTAACTTCAACATGGGAGCCTTCTTCCATGCCAAAAGGTGCGACACATAAAGCTTCCATTGGTGGCGCCATTCCCGGAATTGCAGGCATAGCACTTTCGATACCGACGTAATAGGCTGACGCGATGCCACCGCGAATTCTAACACCTTGACCACGGCGAACATTGCCGTAGTAAGCTGCACCGCTAGCAACGGCTAAATCAAGATCCAGACCCGACAGACGTTTCGCTTGTGGGGCTTGTGCGCTGCTTAACCACTCATTAATGGTGTTAAACAAACGATTGGCTAATAGGTCTGACTTAAGCACGCCACCATTGAACAAAATTGCGTTTGGTTTAATGAAGTCTACAGTAGGGGCGGGCATGCCCGGTATGCCTGCCATATTGAATGGAGTTTGCTCACCATTGCTATAACCGCTGTTGTCACCGTGTCTTTGAGCATCAGCTTGTTTTGACAGGAAAGCGGCGATGTGGCGAGTAATACCCGCATCTTGCGCATAAGGCAGCCCCATATGGGTTAATGCGCCGCGCGTTTTCTGAATTGGGTGGTCAGAAATTGCAACTTGCGGGAAGAAGCCGTCTACCAGCGTTTGCTGAACTTCTTCTTTGGTCAGTTCCGTTTTTAGTGTCGTGCCCAGAAGTTTCGAGCCACGGCTTGGTACCACAATCGGCACAGATTGCAGTTCAGAATCTTTAAGAAGTGCTTCTTTTGCATCACGGCAAGCGTGCGTCATTGCATGAACTTGCCAAGGTTGTAACTCTTTACCTTCCTGAGCCAGCTTCATTTTTAAGCGGTATGCAAGTGCAAGATCCATATTGTCGCCACCAAGCAGGATATGCTCTCCAACCGCAATACGATTTAGCGATAGATTACCTTGGTCTTCAGTTACTTCCACCAAAGATAAATCCGTTGTACCACCACCAATATCGACCACCAGAATCACTTCACCTACAGACACTTCATTGCGCCATGCATCAGCACTGTTGTTGATCCAGCTGTATAGCGCCGCTTGCGGCTCTTCTAACAGGGTTAGTTGGGTGAACCCTACATTACGTGCCGCTTCAGCGGTCAG
This sequence comes from Vibrio sp. HM8-C, assembly GCF_058630515.1. Taxonomy (NCBI): domain Bacteria; kingdom Pseudomonadati; phylum Pseudomonadota; class Gammaproteobacteria; order Vibrionales; family Vibrionaceae; genus Vibrio; species Vibrio sp. HM8-C. The sequence goes on along the minus strand of NZ_JBMMKS010000006.1, from coordinate 64,177 downwards.
GTCTCGAGCTGCAGGATCGAAAGATGCTGGTACTGTAATTGTCACATCTTGCTCTGAAATAGGATGAGCAGGGTGCTCATGATTCCAAGCTTGTTTAATGTGTTCTAAGTACAGCTCAGTCGCACGAAGTGGTGAAACTTTTTCCACATCTTCAGGACTGCCTTGTGGCAGAAATGCTTCACGGCGATTTACACCACCGTGACACAACCAAGATTTCGCACTAGCGACAAGACGAATCGGAGTTTTGACACCAAGGTTACGTGCAATAGCGCCAACCAGAGCAGGTGGTTTATCAGTCCAAGGTAAGCGTCTTGAAGACTCAGACATCTCATGTTCATGAGGCTGATACAAAAAAGATCCAAGTTGGTCACGTGTTTCAACCGTACCCGGAGCCGTCATCTGAGCAATGCCCATGACATTGACGATTGGGTTTTCTATTTGAGTATCCACATAGGCAAGCACACTGTGAGTAGTGCCTAAATCAATACCAATACTGAATTTTGCGTTTTGTTCCATTACAGCTCAACCTCAGCTGGAGCAATGATAGAAGCGTCATAGTTCTCTGCAAGTTTTGGCAGAGTCATCGAATCAGCTTTCCAACCTTTATGAATCAGAGTGCCAGTAAATGGCGCTGAACCTGATACGTTACCAACTAGGCGTACTTGTTGAGCGTTAAAGCCTTCTTGCAAAGTGATGCGTGTTTCTTCTTCTTCACTGCGAACAGGAGATAGAGCCACATACTCTTTTAGTACTTTCTGACCACCAGCATGGATAACTCGTGCCGCTGCACCTACTTCTTCATCAGAAAAGCCTGCAACGTCTTCTTTTAGGAAATCAATCAGACGAGCTTCCTGTTGAAATAAAGAAAGTAGCTGCATTGCCGAATCTGTATTTGCAGTCGCTAGTTTCGATTCAACTTCAACGACTTTCTCGACGATTTTTTCTACCTCGACAACTTTCTCAACTTCAACGATCTTCTCAACAGGTTTTTCGACTTCAACAATTTTCTCGACAGGCTTCTCAATAACTTTGGATTTGCGAGATACGGCAATCAGAAGAAGTAGAACGCTAGACGCGGCTAGACCAGCATGAAGCATATCGAAGGTGGTTGGAATGGCGTTTAAATCGAAGTTCATGATGAATTCTCTATAGATAAATGAATGCAGACAATGTTGAGCAAAACATCTGCACCACTAGATAAAAGTTAGCAAAAAAATAGGGGCGAATCTTACCATATTCAAGGATTAAGGCTTACAGAAAAGCGGTCTTCTCACTATTAATCTAGTTCAATAGACTATCTTTTAAACACATTTGAAGAATTAATAAGCGAATGAATGAACTTAGGATGGCTATGCAGGGCAAAATTGTGTTTGAACGTCGAGTTTTCACTTTCGTTCAGGTAACATAGCCGCTTTTCAGTTTTAGACTTTGAGTATTAAAAGAAAGGGATCAGATTTACCAATGAACTATAACCGCGTTGTTTGCTTCGATTTGGAAATGTGCTGTTGGAATGAAAACGGAGTGGGCACGACTGGCGAGATCATTGAAATAGGTCTGGCTGAAATTGATTTGTCAGCAGGCGAAATCGTCAAACGAGCTCAGTACTATGTGAAACCTGAGCATGATGAAATTTCACTGTTTTGTAGCGAGCTGACAGGCATCACTCCGAGAAAGATTGAAAAGCAAGGTCGTCCATTGGCTGAAGTTCTCAAATCTATGGTTAAGAATTTTGGTGGTCCACATAAGATCTATGCCTCGTGGGGAAGAGATGACCAAATCTTACTTAAAGAGTGTCAGGATAAGGGCATTGAAGTTCCGTTTAACGAGTTCTTGAATCTTGCCACTATTTACCGCATTCAAAATCGCCTCAAAGATAAGCGTATTGGGCATCGTGCTGCTCAAGAAGGTAAAGGCATTGAGTGGGAAGGTCGCCAACATTCGGGATATGTTGATGCCTACAACTTAGCGAAGCTCGCATTAACTATGCTTTAAAAAAGATGCTTTTAAAATTGGTCATCTAAACTGTTGATCATCAAAACAGTTGATTAAAAAAATAAGGGGCACTGAAGTGCCCTTTGTTGTATCTGTCGAGGTTTATTGCTTATTTGCCGTCATCAGTTTTGCGCGGATAAACTGGTTGTGGTCAACATATAGAAGTTCAGAGGCTTTTCGGATCACGGCGTCTTCTAACGGGTCAATTTCACCGTCGGCATGGGCGACCTCCCACATTGCTTTGATCAGTTCAAAACGAGTTTCTTGCGAAAGTTCACGCAATTGAGAAGTGAAATCGTATAGTGAGGCAGACTGCTTAATCTGTTCGTCGGCTTTGTTCACTAGCGCTTGCGCTTCTATTTCATCCAAACCGAGTAAACGTTGTACTAGATGCAGCTTAGCTTCTTGCTCTTTGCTATCAGTTTGGTAGTCGGCACCTGCAACTTCACTTAATAAACAAGCAATCGCTAGGTTTGGACTCTGTTTTTGTTGGCTAAGATCTTGGCCATCAAGCAGCTGTTTGAATAAAGAGGTAATTGCATTGAACATGATAAAATCTCACTCGCTAATATTCAGATTGTTCGGTGTAAAGACCTTAATATAGAGACCAACATCACAACAAACAGTTCAGTAAAATTTATGTAGCACAATATGAAGGTAATTGAAATCGAGCTGGGGTGACGAGAACACCTTTAAAACTCGTTGTCGTCGGCATAGGGTTCGATTAATTCAATGAATTCTGAACTGGTACGTTCATGTGCCATGATAAGTAAGGTCAGCAACATCTCAGATTTGGTTTTGATGCCTTTGTCTTTCTCGCGAAGCAAAGTTTCGATTTGGCTACGAATCATCTCGATTTCATGTTCTACAAAACCGCGACCTTCTTCGTCACCTTGATCTTCTTCGGGGGCGTTATCAAACTCTAGGAATAAAAAATCGTCATTAAGGTGGGTATTAATCAGGCGTTCTGGCAACCACTCTTCACCCATAACAATGTCTGGGTCGAAACCTTGTGGAAGATTGTCTAATAGCGCTTTAAGTTCTGATGCTTTCAAAATCAAGTCTTATTGGTATTTTAGTCTGCGTATATTAACGGTCAAACGTTATGAAAACTAAGTATTCTTAACTTCTTTGTCTAAATAAATGATCTCTTTGTCTAAATAAATGTGGTTTGTGCCACTAATTTTGTCCAATTTATAAAGACCCAAGAAAAAAGCAGCCTAAAATGGACTGCTTTATAGTGCACTGAGTTATGGACTACGGGCTATGTCGTAGCTTTACAACGATTGGAGATTACAGTGCGATAGCTTCTAGTTGAGATTGTGCTGATTCAATCCCTTTAGCTGCTGGCTCTTCGCCCATGTTTAGAGCTTCTGCATAGACAAACTCAACGTTTGTTATGCCAACAAAACCTAGAATCGTTTTTAGATAAGGCGTTACGATGTCTGTCGCTGAATCTTTGTGGATACCACCACGAGTAGTGATAACAACCGCTTTCTTACCTTCAATAAGTCCTTGTACGCCAGCTTCAGTGTATTTAAATGTCACACCTGCGCGAGCAATCAAATCAAACCAGTTTTTTAGCTGAGTTGGGATTGTGAAGTTGTACATAGGAGCTGCAATAACAAGAGTGTCTGCTGCTTTAACTTCTGCGATTAGCGCGTCTGATAGTGCAACAACTTCTTTTTGTTCTGCAGTGAGATCGTCTGTAGCGCGAAGTGCTGTCGCAACGGATAGATCAAGTACTGGAAGTGGAGAAGCAGCCAGATCACGAACAACAAGTTTCTCTTGATCAAATTTGGTTAGGTAAGCGTCAATCAGCTTACTTGATTGAGAGTAATCACCAAGGATGCTGGATTTAAGTGCAAGTACTTGAGACATAATTTTTCCTTTGTTGAAGGTATCACATTGATGATTGCATAATAATGAGAGGTGGCACGCATAAAAAGCAGGAATATTCGCATGAATCATTCAAAAAAATTGAATAAGAGGAATTGCTAATCCTCAGCCCACACTGTGGTACAATCCGCGCAGTTTTGTTAAATAAAAGAATAGGTAAACGCTTTGACTCAGTCACAGCCAAATTCAGAATCCAATGCTTCAGTAAAAGCGAACAGCGCAGAATCTTTGAATAAAGCGCTTAAGCAATGCTTGCTGAAAGATCGATTTCGTTTCAGTAAGCGTATTTCGGGCGCAAGTAAAATTAAGAAAGATGCTGCACGTAACGCGGTGTTTGATGAAATCGCTTTAGATATTGCGCAGTCAATGATGGTTGTGCAGCAACGAATCAACCAGAAAGTCACCATCGAATATCCAGAGCTTCTGCCTGTAAGTCAAAAGCGTGACGATATCGCAAAAGCCATCAAAGAAAACCAAGTGGTTATCGTGGCCGGTGAAACGGGCTCAGGTAAAACCACTCAGTTACCGAAAATTTGTGCAGAACTTGGTCGAGGAAAGTACGGTCTCATTGGTCATACTCAGCCACGCCGACTGGCGGCACGTTCGGTTGCGACCCGTATTGCTGAAGAGATGGAAACGGAAATGGGTAACTTTGTTGGTTACAAAGTACGATTCAACGACCAGATCTCAGATCAGACTCAAATCAAATTGATGACGGACGGTATCTTACTGGCTGAAATTCAGCATGACCGCTTTCTGAATCAGTACGACACCATCATCATCGATGAAGCACACGAACGCAGTTTAAACATCGATTTCATTCTTGGCTATTTGAAGCAATTGCTGCCGCGTCGCCCAGATCTTAAAGTCATTATTACTTCAGCAACCATCGACCCTGAGCGCTTCTCAAACCACTTTAGTGGTGCGCCGATCATTGAGGTTTCTGGACGTACGTATCCGGTGGATACGCGTTATCGCCCATTGGCGAGTGATGAGGACAGTGATCGTGATCAGCTAGAAGGTATTTTTGAAGCTGTTGATGAGCTTTGCGATGAAGGGCTGGGTGACATACTCATATTCATGAATGGTGAGCGTGAAATCCGCGATACCGCAGATGCACTGTCTAAACGTAATCTTCGTGATACTGAAATTGTGCCTTTGTACGCTCGTTTATCCGCGGGTGAACAAAACAAAATCTTCCAACCACACGCGGGTCGTCGAATTGTACTTGCAACCAACGTAGCAGAGACGTCACTGACAGTTCCGGGTATCAAGTATGTGATTGACCCAGGTACAGCGCGTATCAGTCGTTATAGTTATCGCACCAAAGTTCAGCGTCTTCCAATTGAGCCTATTTCTCAGGCGAGTGCGAACCAACGTAAAGGTCGCTGTGGTCGTGTGGAAGAGGGTATCTGTATCCGTTTGTATTCCGAGGAAGATTTTAACTCGCGTCCGGAGTTTACTGACCCTGAAATCCTGCGTACCAACTTAGCATCAGTTATTTTGCAAATGACAGCTCTTGGGCTGGGAGACATCGAAGCTTTCCCATTCGTGGAAGCGCCAGATAAACGCAATATTCAAGATGGTGTGCGCCTGCTTGAAGAGTTAGGTGCAATCAAAGAAGACTCGAAAAACAGTGACAAACAACTTACGGAAGTGGGGCGTAAACTGGCTCGACTGCCAATTGACCCTCGTTTAGCTCGTATGGTTTTAGAAGCGCCTCGTATGGGCTGTTTGAAAGAGGTGATGATCATCGCCTCTGCACTATCGATTCAAGACCCACGTGAAAGACCAAGCGATAAGCAGCAATCTTCTGATGATAAACATCGCCGTTTCCACCATGAAGAGTCTGACTTCCTCACGTTTGTGAATTTGTGGGAATACATTAAGCAACAGCAAAAGGCATTAACGGGCAATCAGTTCCGTCGTCAATGCAAACAAGACTATCTGAACTATTTGCGTATTCGTGAATGGCAGGACGTATATTTCCAATTGCATCAATCAATGCGAGAAATGGAGTACAAGCTAAACGATGAACCGGGTAGCTATGACGCTATTCATACTTCGATTCTAGTCGGCTTACTGTCTCATATTGGTATGAAAGACCCAGAGAAGAACGAGTATCAAGGTGCTCGTAATGCTCGATTCAACATATTCCCAGCATCGGGACTATTTAAGAAACAGCCTAAATGGGTGATGTCCGCTGAATTGGTTGAAACCTCAAAACTTTGGGCGCGTATCGTTGCGAAAATCCAACCAGAATGGATTGAACCTCTAGCTAAACACCTAATCAAACGCAGCTACAGTGAGCCGCATTGGTCTAAAAAACGTGCAGCCGTCATGGCGTATGAAAAAGTGATGATTTATGGCATTGCTATTGTGCCTAAACGTCTAGTGAACTACGGAAATATCGATCCGGCGTTGAGTCGTGAAATCTTTATTCGTAGCGCTCTTGTTGAGGGTGAATGGGAAACCAAACATAACTTCTTCAAACTTAACCGCTCGTTATTGCAGGAAGTGGAAGAGTTAGAGCATAAGTCACGCCGTCGTGACATCTTGGTTGATGATGAAGATCTATTCCAATTCTATGATCAACGTGTTGGTACAGAAGTGGTCTCTGGTCGCCATTTTGATACGTGGTGGAAAGCAACCAGCAAGAAAACACCAGAGCTACTGAACTTTGAAAAAGAGATGCTTTTCAAAGGCGATGCTAGCCATGTTACCGATTTGGATTACCCTAACTTCTGGTACCAGAATGGACTTAAACTCAAGCTGAGCTATCAGTTTGAACCGGGTGAGGATAGTGACGGTGTCACAGTGCATATTCCATTGCCTATCCTTAACCAAATCGAACCTCAGGGTTTTGAGTGGCAGATACCGGGTTTGCGTCATGAGCTCGTTGTTAGCCTAATTAAGTCATTACCAAAAGCGGTACGTAAGAACTTTGTACCAGCACCAAATTATGCAGATGCGTTCTTAGCTCGCGTGACAGCAATGGAACTTCCTTTACTTGATGCATTGGAGAAAGAACTACGTCGAATGACGGGTGTTGCTGTATCTCGTGATGATTGGAACTTAACGCAGGTGGCTGACCACTTGAAAGTAACCTTTAGAGCGGTAGATCATCGCAACCGTAAACTGAAGGAAAACAAAGATCTCTACGAACTTAAAGAGAGTTTGAAAGAGAAAGTTCAAGAAACACTCTCTCAAGTTGCTGATGATGATATTGAGCAATCGGGTCTACACACGTGGTCGTTTGGTGAACTACCAAAAGTCTATCAGCAGAAGCGTGGCGGTTTTGAAGTTAAAGCATATCCTGCACTGGTGGATAAAAAGGATAGTGTCGAGATCAAGCTGTTTGAAACAGAGCAAGAGCAGCAAAGCGCGATGCGCGAAGGCCAGCGCCGTTTGATTTTGCTTAATGTACCGTCACCAATTAAATATCTGCATACCAATTTGCCGAACAAGTCTAAACTTGGATTGTATTTCAACCCGTTTGGTAAAGTGATGGACTTGATTGATGACTGTATTGCTTGTGGTATCGATAAGTTACTAGAAGAACGTGGTGGCTTAGCCTGGACGCCAGATGAGTTTGAATCTCTCAAAGAGTTTGTTAGAGCGGAACTGGGTGACACTGTTGTTGATATTGCCAAACAAGTGGAGGCCATTTTGACGATGGCATTCAACATCAATAAGCGATTGAAAGGAAAGGTTGATTTTACGATGGCATTTGCATTGTCAGATGTAAAAGCTCAAATCGAAGGTCTGATTTTCAAAGGTTTTGCGACAGAATGTGGTTGGAAACGACTACCAGACATTTTGCGCTATATGAAGGCAATAGAGCGCCGCTTAGAGAAGCTGCCGATAGATCCGAATAAAGATCGTCTGCATATGCTGAAAGTGGAATCTATTCGAGAAGACTATAAAGAGCTGCTAAATAAAGTTCCAAAAGGAATGGCATTGCCGGAGAACATCAAGGAAGTGCGTTGGATGATAGAGGAACTTCGAGTAAGTTTCTTCGCTCAACAACTCGGCACGCCTTATCCTGTCTCAGATAAGCGCGTTAAAAATGCTATTGATGCTTGTTCGGTATAACATTTGCATAGCTAAGTGAAATCACTATAATTTGGCGCTATGTGGCAACGGACGGCCGATTACCGGATTGTTGCCTCCCGTTACAAAAAGAAGGTTAATTATGAAAAAGACTCTATTAGCACTCGCTCTTATCGGAGCGTCTACAACAGCTTTCGCTGATTCATGGATCTACGGTGGTGCGTCTGTTGGACAGTCTGACCTTAATGGTAAAACATCTACGTCTATGACTGTGCATGCAGGTACAGGTATTCTGCCGTTTATTGGCGTTGAAGCGGGTTATACCGATCACGGTGATTTTGACATCGGTGCAAACCAAGAATTATCAGCAAGTTCAGTTTACTTTGCTCTTAAACCTAGTATTGATTTTGGTCCTTTGCATGTTTACGCACGTGCTGGTGTTCACTCTTGGGATGAAGAAATTAATGGCAGCAAAGTCGATGATGGTGTTGATCTAATGTATGGCTTTGGTGCCGAATATTTCATCATGGGCCCATTCTCAGTAGGCGCGAGCTACAACAACTATGAACTGGACAATGACAACATTGACTCGTTTACACTGAACGCGACTTTCCATTTCCTATAAATCATTCGCTCAGTTATACAAAAGCCAGCCTCAATGGGCTGGCTTTTTTACGTTAACAGTTTAGCCACCTAACCTAAATATCGGGAAGTTAAATGCTGGTTAAAGAACGCGGCGTTTAGAGTCTCACCGGTTGCTTGTTTCACTAACTCATCAGTTGTGAGTAAGCTGCCTTTACTCCAAATATTTTCAGAAAGCCAAGTGAAAATAGGTGTTAGATCGCCGCTTATTATCACTTTGTCTACATCCACAGTTTTCTTCATTGCCGCCATAAACTGAGCTGCGTACATAGCCCCTAATGTGTAACTAGGGAAGTACCCGAAGCTTCCATCCGTCCAGTGGATGTCTTGCATGCAGCCATTCTTGTAATTGTCTTTTGTAGTCAATCCAATGTAAGACTGCATTTTTGCATCCCAGAGTTCTGGTACATCTGTGTGCTTTATCTTGCCGTTCATCAAGTCGCGCTCTATTTCGTAACGCAAAATGACATGGCTAGGATAGGTGAGTTCATCAGCATCGACGCGGATAAAATCTCTTTTCACTCGAGTGTAGAGTTTCTTCATATTCTCTACTTCAAGCACTTGTTTATCACTGTCTTTAAAATGTGTCGCAGCTAAACCAGCCAAGTGGTGAATAAAGTTCTCGTTGCGGCCGACCTGCATTTCAAAGAACAAAGACTGAGATTCATGGATGCCCATAGAACGCGCTTCGCCAACAGGATTGCCAGCTAATGACTTTGGAAGCCCTTGCTCGTAACGAGCGTGCCCAGTTTCATGCACTATACCCATGAGAGACTGCACGAACTCTTGTTCGCTGTAACGAGTAGTGATGCGAACATCGCTTGGTACGCCCCCGCAGAATGGGTGAACACTTTCATCAAGTCTGCCGTGGTTGAAATCGAACTGAAGTAGCTTCATTACGTCTAAACCAAGCGCTTTTTGCTTCTCTGTTGCGTAATGACCGTTAGGCAAAACAATATGTTCTGATTTTTGCTTTTCTATCGCGGCATCAATCAGTGCTGGTAGCCAGCTTTTCACATCATTGAAAACCAAATCTAAAGATTGTGTAGTTGTTCCGGGTTCGTAGATGTCTAACATCGCGTCATAAGGTGAAAGCCCAGTTGCAGCTGCTCGTATTGCCGCTTCTTCTTGAGACAGCTTAACCACTTCAGCCCAGTTCTTTTCAAAACCTACCCAGTCGTTGTTCTTACGTTGGCTACGCCAAGCATGCTCACATTTAGAACCTGCCAGAGATTTTGCTTGCACTAAACTCTCTGGCAGTACGTTGGCTTGTTGCCATTGGCGCTTCATTTCTCTTAGCGTAGAGAGTTGCTGGTTATCAAGATTTTCAGATGCCGCATTGGCAAACCACTCTTCAAGTTGCGGTTTTGTCATCAGGCTATGGATGTGAACCGAGAGTTCTGCCATCGCTTCGGAGCGTGCCTCTGCACCGCCGTTTGGCATCATTGACGCTTGATCCCAGCCACAAATTGCAGAGAGATGGCTGAAATGCGAAATGGTTTTAAAGTGTTGAACTAAGGTGTTGAATGCACTCATCGAAAGCGTTCCTTTTTCCTTAAAGAAATTTTGGGAAAGTGTATCAAGGGAAAATCTAATCACCAAATTAAGTTGGTTTTGTATGTTGCTCATTAAGCAGGTTATTACTTCTGTTTAGGCAGAATATTGCACAATATTTCAAAGAGTTATTTTAAGTGTTTGATTTGTTGATGCTATTTCTTTGGCATTTCACTTGCTCTCTAGAAGAAGACTTAACGCATAACGCGATACTTATACTGATAAAGAGGAATGTAAAATGCCAACTCCATGTTATATCTCGATTGAAGGGCAAACACAGGGTTTGATTACGTCTGGCGCGTGTACGTCAGATTCTATTGGTGACTCATTTGTTGAAGGCCATGAAGACGAAATGTTGGTCCAGCAGTTCGACCACAGCGTAACCGTGCCGACTGACCCACAATCAGGTCAACCTTCGGGGCAACGTGTACATAAACCGTTTAAGTTCACTGTGGCATTAAACAAAGCAGTACCTTTACTCTATAACGCATTAGCTTCAGGTGAGAAAATGAAGACGGTCGAGCTGAAGTGGTACCGTACTTCCATTGAAGGAAAACAAGAAAACTTCTTTGTCACTAAACTAGAGAATGCTTCTATCGTTGATATTCATTGTGAAATGCCACATTGCCAAGACCCAGCGAAATCGGATTTTACTCAGAATCTCACGGTGTCTATGTCATACCGCAAAATTACTTGGGATCACGTTAATGCTGGTACTTCTGGCTCTGACGACTGGCGTAAACCTATCGAAGCATAGTCCATTGACCAAACAAAAAAGTCGCCAATTAGGGCGACTTTCTTTTCTATTTAACACAATAATTCTTATGCTAATCGGCGACCAATACGTTGTCCAAACACGTTGATCAACGCGCCTACGACAATAAGAGCACCACCGATATATGTCCACATGGCTGGAATTTCATCGAAATACACAAGCCCGATAATAATCGAGAACACGATTTGAACGTATGAGAATGCTGAGGCTTTACCTGCTTCTTGGGTTTTCATGGCTTTGGTTAAACCATATTGTCCAATTTGAGTAAAGATCCCGATCATAATTAACATAAAGGTCAGTGTCATGTCTGGCCAAATGAAATCATTCCATACCAAAAGAATTGATATCGGAGTCGCTATCATAGGGAAGTAAAGAATGATGACTGAACTGTCCTCAGTTTGACTAAGCTTGCGCACGATTACGTAGGCAATTGAGCTACCAAATGCCCCAAGCAATGCGACCATAACGCTAAACGTAGGTAAACTTACTTCGCTTGAACCATCTAGCTCCGGTAGCAATATACAGTACAAACCCAATATACAAAGTACGATGCAGATTAACGTTGCAGGTTGAATGCGTTCTTTTAGGAAAAAGACCGCTAAAAGTGCCGTAAAAATAGGATGCGTATATTGTAGAATCGTTGCTTCTGCCAGTGGTAGTGAAGTCACCGAATAGTAAACGCAGATCAATGAAAATGTACCAATCGCGCCTCGAATCAGCAGCAGAGGCCTATTGTTTCCCCATACTGAAATACCTTTACGTTTTACGTCTGCATAACTAATGATGAAAGAGATCAAAGCCCTGGCAGCAACAATTTCAAATACAGGAATGCCGTATTCGTGCACCGCTTTGACACAGGCCGTCATTAATGAGAAGCCAAGTGCAGATAGAAACATAAAACGAACCCCAACAGGGATCGTCAGTAAAGGGTTGGATTGCATAATAAAGTGTGACTTAGTTTAAAGCAGAAAGAGGGCGATACTTTATCGCTACAAAACAGTGTTGTCGCGTTTTTTCTGATCAGTTGCATAATGCTTGTGTAATTTATCGAACAAATAACGGTAAGTTTATTGCCTTAATTTCTCATTTTTCGTTATTGTATTTGCATCTGAAGGCGTGCCTGATGAATTCACTCGTCATCTAGAGTGGAAGCAATGCGCCATGTTTATGGTGTTTTATCAACGACAAAACCGTTGTGTTAGTGGCTTGTGATTTACACTAACGACAACAAATTAAGTCCGATTCCCCTGAAATGGTTGAAACGGCTAAGGATATTTATGAATGCAAACTATCTGGATTAAGAATCCTCTCGCGATTTATACAGGGAATTCCAACGATGCTCGTGGTGGAGTGGTAATTCGCGGAAACAAAGTTATTGAACTGGTTGCGTTAAACGGTTCACCTTCAATGTCTTACGATTATACGGTTGATTCATCGCGTCACGTTGTCACTCCCGGGTTAATTAATGCCCATCATCATTTCTACCAAACACTCACCCGTGCTTATCCCGGTGCTTTAAACAAAGAATTGTTCCATTGGTTGAAAAGTCTTTATCCCGTTTGGGCAAATCTGGATGATGAAATGCACAGCGTCGCTACTGAGCTAGCCTTAGTGGAGTTGATGCGTTCTGGTTGTACAACAGCGTCTGACCATCACTATTTGCTGCCTGCAGGACTCGAACATGCCATTGATATTCAGGTTGAGACAGCTCGTAAGCTTGGCGTCCGTACAATCTTTACTCGTGGCTCAATGAGTTTAGGTGAGGATGAGGGGGGTCTTCCTCCAAGACATACCATACAGAAAGAACAAACCATCATCGATGATAGCGAACGATTAATTCGTGACTATCACCAGACTGAAGATGGAGCGATGACGCAAATCGCGTTAGCGCCTTGTTCGCCGTTCTCGGTCACAACGGACTTAATGAAGGAAACCGCTCGTATTGCCAAACGTGAAGCGGTTATGACTCATACACATCTGTGTGAAACCATAGATGAGGAAAATTTTTGCATTCAACGTTTCGGGATGAGACCCGTTGATTATTTGGAAGACGTAGGCTGGCTAAATGACAGAACTTGGTTAGCACATGGCATACATTTCAACTCAGAAGAAATTCTCAGACTTGGCAAAGCGGGTGTAGGCATTTCTCATTGCCCAACTTCAAATATGATGCTGGCTTCTGGTATGTGTAAAAATCTGGAACTGGAATCTGCGGGCGTGAAAGTAGGGCTGGGTGTTGATGGTTCCGCTTCAAATGATGGTTCAAATATGATTGCTGAAGTGCGTATGGCGATGTATTTGCAACGTCTTCACTATGGTTCAGCAAAAGTGACACATTTTGATGCATTACGTTGGGCGACGAAAGGTTCGGCAGCCGCAATGGGACGTAGTGATATTGGTGAGTTACAAGTTGGCTTAGAAGCTGATATTGCCATGTTTAAACTTGATGATATTCGTTTTTCAGGCAGTCACGATCCTCTGGCGGCATTACTTTTATGTGGTGCTCAGCAGGCGGACAAGGTGATGGTTGCTGGTCAATGGCGCGTTTTAGATGGCGAAGTTGTGGGCGTTGATATGGCTCATCTGCTAGAGCGTCATGCTGCGGCGGCTAAACGATTAGCTCAGCTTGCCAACTAATTATTCTTTAACTTAAAAGTCATAGAGACACTATGAGATCTTTGTTGTATAACGAAGATCTCATAATTCATCAGGGATTGATAATGTACATCCAAAATTTCGAAGCTTTTCTAATTGCAATTACCATTCTGACTCTCACTCCGGGTTTGGATACCGCTTTGGTTATCCGTAATACTTCTCGAGCGGGATTCGCTGATGGTTGTACTACTAGCTTGGGAATTTGTACGGGACTTTTTGTCCACGCTACCTTTTCTGCAATCGGTATTTCTGCCATTTTAGCTCAGTCTGCTGAGCTGTTTCATTTTGTGAAGATGATTGGTGCGGCGTATCTTATTTGGCTTGGTTTATCGAGCTTGAGAGCACTAATGGCTTCTGGTCAAGGGCTAAACGTTGCTGTGGCAACACATTCGTCGTTGAACCTTAAGCGTTCATTGCGAGAAGGTTTCCTTTCAAACGTTCTAAACCCAAAAACAGCGGTGTTTTACTTAGCGTTTTTGCCACAATTTATTAATCCTGAACATTCGCCATTGCTTCAATCTTTATTGATGGCGGCGATTCATTTTGTGATTGCGATGATTTGGCAATGTGGTTTGGCTGCAGCATTAAGTTCAGCAAAGAACCTACTTAAAAATGCTTCATTCATGCGTTGGATGGAAGGTACAACAGGCGTGGTATTGGTGACTTTAGGCATCAAATTACTACTAGAGAAAGAAACGGTTTAAGCTTTAGTTATCTATATGTAATAAAAGAAAATAGCGCCAAAAGGCGCTATTTTTTTATCCTCTTACTCCGCGTTTAAGCAAGAGCTTTTGAATAACGTACGTGCGCCTCAAAATAACGTCTCGTCTCTTCAATTACAACGTGACGAAGGGCAATTAGACCAATGAGGTTTGGAATTGCCATTAATCCATTTACGATGTCTGCGAGAATCCAGATCATATCCAAGTGAAGGAATGCCCCTGATGCCACTAGAGCGATGAAAACGAGCTTATATGGTAATACTGCTTTCGTACCCAATAAATACACGACACAGCGCTCGCCGTAGTAGTTCCAGCCTAAGATCGTCGTAAACGCAAAGAACATTAGACCAATTGAAACCAGCATTGGCCCTAACGTATTTGCATTCAAACCAACAGCGAACGCATGCGTAGTCATTGCTGCACCGGCTAAATCTGTTTGCCATGCGCCTGTAAGGATCAACGCTAAACCTGTCATGGTACAGATGATGATGGTATCGAAGAATGTGCCAGTCATAGAGATCAGACCTTGGCGTACGCAGGAATCTGTTTTCGCTGCTGCAGCTGCAATAGGAGCACTGCCAAGTCCTGATTCATTTGAGAACACACCACGCGCAATACCAGACTGGATAGCCAGCATAATGCTTGCGCCTAAGAAGCCTCCGGTGGCAGCTGTAGAAGTAAACGCAGAAACCAGCACAAGCTCAATCGCATTGAGCAGCTGATCTGAGTTGGTGATGATAACGCTTAAACAAGCAACGACGTAAAATACCGCCATTGTTGGTACGACTTTACCAGCAACCTTGGCAATAGATTGAATACCGCCAATCGTTACAAATGCTACTAGCAGAGTCAGTACTACAGCCGTCACTTCTCGTGACACGCCAAATGAGATTTGTGTAGCATCCAAAATGGCGTTCACTTGAGGGAAGGTACCAATACCAAAACAGGCTACGCCCACAGCAAATACAGCAAAGAGAATCGCAAGAGTTTTTGAACCTACACCATCTTGCAAGTAATACATTGGACCGCCGACCATCTGACCGTTTGCGTCTGTTTTACGGTATTTGACCGCAAGTAGACATTCAGCGTATTTAGTTGCCATTCCAAATACCGCGGCTAACCACATCCAAAACAGAGCGCCAGGACCGCCAACTTTGATGGCCGTTGCCACACCCACAATATTACCTGTACCGATAGTGGCAGATAGGGCAGTACACAAAGCTGCAAAACTGGAAACGTCGCCTTCTTTGTTTGAATGCTTGTCCTTAGAAAAGACCATTTTTAACGCGGTTGGAAGATGGCGAAACTGTAGTAAGCCAAGACGGATTGTAAAATAGATACCTGTACCAACAAGTAATATAAGAAGTGGTGGACCCCAAATAAAATTGTCGATGGATTGTAATAAAGATTGAAGGTTTGTCATGAATTCCCCTTAAAAAACAACACATAAGGAGAAGAGAGAAAGGGTGCTAAATAATATAAATAGATCCGTGGCGCAGAGCGCTACGAATACAAAAGTGCCTTTCACTCCTCTGTCCTTTTGCCTGAGAGTTTCACCCTGCTAAACGCAGGACTTGCTCCTTCGGCGACCGATTTAACGGTTCTCTCCAGAGGTTCCTCCAACTACAGTCCTCGCTCATTCCAAATGTGGAATAAAGCACCTGAAAGATTTACTTCTTCGGCGGGTAACACTAATCTAACAATTTGTTATTAGATTAATAACCTCTCTCCTGCAGTCTTCATCGGAACAATTATCCATGTGAATGGATAATTTGCGTTGGGGATATTAGCGAAATCAAAATGTGATGTCACGCGCTAGATCAATTTAATGTTACATTGTGGTTCAAGTTACGGATTTATATACTTTCCCATGACCTTTTGGGCAATAATACGTGTTATAAGCTAGTCAACAATTTGGAGGCTTCCATGAATAGGTTAATCGCTATTGCTGTATTGGTGATACTGGCTTTTCTGTTGATCCGTTACGGTACTAACGCGAAATTTCAAAAGTGGATTGTTACCACTTTAGTCTCTGCGTTTGTTATCTATGTGGTGACTGTCGTTATTGCTGAATTGATCCGCTGATGTTTGAACTAGGAGTTGAGAATGAATCAAACAGATTTAGATGATAATGATGATGTTGTTGTCATCGAACAGCGTGATAAAAACGGTGTTATTTATATCGCAGTTGCTGCGATTTTGGGCTTAGCGCTAGGCGGGCTGATAGGTTCTTCATTGACGGCTTCGAAGTGGGAAAAAACTTATCACGTTTTAGAATCTCAGTTTCTGAAGAGTCAAGATGCTAAAACCGAACAAGCCGCGGTGGTTGAACAGAACAAAACTAACGCCAAAGAAGAGTTCGACAAACAGTTGGCAGCCGCTTTGGAAGAGCAGCAGCAGAAACATAAACAAGCGATTTCGGATATTGAATCACAGCTAACTGAACTTGAAAAAGTCAACATGTCGTTAGAAGCTCAAGTTGCTGAACAAAAAGCTCAATTAGAGCAAGCGAGTCAGCAAAACGATAAGCTTAATCGTCAGTCAGATATGCAATCAACCATGCTTGAACGTTCACGTGAGTTATTCCAACAAGAACTGAAGATTAAGCAAGAAGTTGAAACTCTACAAAAAGAACGTGATGAGTTGGTTCCCAAGCTGAAAACGTTGAAGAAAGAATGCGATGTTTATCTCGAAGGCAAGTCATGGGATGCTACTTCAGACTCTTGCGATAAACAGGATGCAGCGAATTCGCGTATTAGCCAAATAGACCAGATGATGAGAATCCATCAAATGGACTTGGAGCAAATCAAAGCATTATCTGAAGATCTTGGGCTTTAATATTTACACTTATCCAACTTATAAAAAAACCAGTCAGATGACTGGTTTTTTTGTATCTTCTTGAGCGATAAACAGAGGATTAATCGCGGAAGTTGTTATATTGGAATGGTTGTTCCAAATCTGAACCACGTAGGAACGCGATCACTGCTTGCAAATCATCACGCTTTTTACCTGTTACGCGTACTTTGTCACCTTGAATGGAAGCTTGAACTTTTAGCTTCTCATCTTTGATCATCTTAACGACTTTTTTCGCTAAATCGGTCTCAATACCTTGTCTGAAAACCACTTCTTTTGACCAAGTTTTACCTGATGGTACCGATTTTTTTGACTCCATAGAACGAGGATCAACACCGCGTTTAGCGAGGTTGTTACGCAATATATCCATCATTTGAGTGATTTGGAAATCGTCAGGGGCAGTAAGTTTTACGGTTTCATTCTTTAGTTCAAAACTGGCTTCAACGTTACGGAAGTCAAAACGTGTAGCTAGATCACGTACAGAGTTATCGACAGAGTTGCGTACTTCAACAGTATCGACTTCAGAAACGATATCAAAAGAAGGCATGTTAAGTTTCCTTGTTGTTGATTATTGTTGTTTAGAGCGGCGTACTTTTATTGACTCAGCCAGCATCGCTAGCATCGTCTTGGTATCTTCCCAACCTAAACAAGGGTCAGTGATCGATTGGCCATAAGTAAGATTATCAAGGTCAACCATAGACTGGTTTCCTTCCTCGATAAAACTTTCAGCCATGATACCCGCTATTTTATGACTACCAGACTCAATTTGCTCACAAATGTTTTGAGCTACGTCTAATTGTTTACGATGCTGCTTTTCACAGTTCGCGTGGCTAAAATCAACCACAAGACGTTCTGGCAAATTAAACTGTGCTAGTTGTTTACATGCATCATCAATAGACGCAGCATCAAAGTTTGGACCGGATTCGCCACCACGTAGAATTACATGGCCAAACGGGTTACCTGCTGTGCGGTATACCGTCATACGTCCATTTTTATCTGGCGAGTAGAAGTAGTGTGACGCGTGAGAAGCGCGAATAGCATCAATAGCAATTTTTACATTACCGTTTGTGCCGTTCTTAAATCCGACAGGACATGACAGTGCTGATGCCATCTCGCGGTGAATCTGAGATTCTGTTGTACGCGCGCCAATTGCACCCCAAGTAATCAAATCGGAGATATATTGACCCGTGATCATGTCGAGGAACTCAGTCGCTGTCGCAAGTCCAAGTTTATTAATGTCCAACAAAAGCTTACGAGCTTTGTTTAAACCTGTCTCCAATGCGTATGAACCATCAAGATTAGGATCAGTAATTAAACCTTTCCAACCAATAACTGTGCGCGGTTTTTCAAAGTAAGTTCGCATAACAATGAACAATTCGTTGCTATATTGTTCTTGAATTGCGCTTAGACGTTGACCGTAATCCAAAGCAGCTTCTGGATCGTGTACAGAGCAAGGGCCAACGATGACCAAAAGGCGGTCATCTTCACCTGTTAGAATCTGTTCGATTTGTCTGCGAGAGTGGGCAATACGTTGTGCAACTTCTTCCGTAATTGGATGTGCTTGGCTAAGTTCTGCCGGAGTTGGCATTGGTCCCAACGCTTGGGTTCTTAATTCATCTGTTTTGGTTGGCATGGAGAATAGCCTGTCCTTTTATTGCGAAGCGCTAAAGATAGCGAATTTGGCTGTCAGAATAAACAGTTGCGAGCGTTTGACGCTCATAAAAAGTGTAAAGTGAAAATATATTCATTTTTTCATCATAACTATTGAATATATGCTTGTTTTTCTCTCGTTGACTCGGTATTTTCGAGCAAACAACAAAACGATAATTGGAGCAGTAATGAGTTTTGAACAACAAGGAATCATCCAACCAGAGTTGGTTTTGGGAAATACCCTGCCAAGCGCAGACTCACAACAAAGCAGTCATGCTTTATTTGTCTCGCTGTCTGAATTGATTGCGGAGAGTGTCTTTTATCATCCTGCGTTAAGTGCAGGTGGAGTAGAGTTGCTTCCTGAGTTAGAACAAAACTCGTTGAATTCTCTACTAAATGGTCAATCCATCGAGCAACACTTTGTCTCTGTTCTTGTGGACCGTATTGAGCAAGCGATTAGCGCACAGCACACTTCTATTCGTATCTGCTTGAGCTCGTCAGACAGCTATGCTTTTAAAGCATTGATCGGCGGCAGCATTGAAGACCAAGAAGTGAACCCTGCGATGGGTGTTCGTGGTGTATCACGATTTGCTTCTAGCAAATATTCGCCCGCTTTTGCTTTAGAATGTAAAGTGATCAAAGCGTTGAAAGAGAAAGGGCACAAGGTAGAAATTGTTGTTCCGTTTGTTAGAGCATTGAGTGATGCCGCGACCATTATCGACAGACTGGCTGAACAAGGTTTGCCTCGTGGTTTAAATGGTCTGAAAGTTCTGTATGTGTGCAGTGTTCCTTCCGCAGCCTTGGTTGCAGATAAGCTACTTCAGTACTTTGATGGTGTAGTGATCGATTGGGATGAACTGACTCAAATGACATTGGGCGTTGATAAGTATAATGAAGCGCTCAGCTATTTATACAATCCAGAAAGCGAAGCTGTCAGTCAACTTGCAAACCTTGCGGTTAGCGCTGCAAATTTGGCTAAAAAGCCGGTAGTGGTAGTGACTCACGGCTTGGAAAGCTATCCAAAGTTGAAGGAACATTTAGTGGAAACCATCCAACCAGAGGCTGTATTTAACTTTTAAATAGCGTTTTCTGTTCTTTTACAAATGTCACCTTCAGTCCAGAATTAAGAGATTAGCGAGTTCGTCGTTGATCTCTTAATTTTGTTAACGAAATGTTGACACTTAATTTAGCATCCCTTTAACTGACCCTATAAATATAAAACAACATACCTTAAAAGGTCAGTATCATGCTCTCTACACTTACTAAAGCAAATTGGTATCTCAAGTCATTTGGTTTTTTCAAAGTGCCATTGATTTGGGCTTGTCGTCCTCGAATCTTATCTCTTAATGATCAGTCGATTGAAATACGTATTCCTTTAAACCGTCGCAACAAGAATCATCTCAACAGTATGTATTTCGGTGTGCTCGCTGTTGGTGCTGATGTTGCGGGTGGTTTTATGGCAATGGATAAAGCTGGAAAGCGAGGTGAAAAGGTTTCGCTGGCGTTTAAAGCAGTAAAAGGGGACTTTTTCAAACGCCCAGAAGCAGATGTACACTTTCACTGCCATGATGGTGATTTAATTGATGCAATGCTTGATGAAACAATTGCAACGGGAGAGCGTATTAACAAAGATGTGAAAATTGTTGCTACATGCCCATCTTTGCATGGTGATGAACCGATGGCGGAGTTTTTATTAACACTCTCCCTCAAGCGCATCGATAAACGAACTTAATCAGCTAACTATTTGAAGCTTGGTTAATTAGAGCTTGGGACATCTATTTCAGTCTTCTCTATATCAACAATTCTGCTACGGTTGAGAACCACTTTCCAACGGTAGTAACGTGGAGCTTGTTGATGTCCATCCTCTTTAATGATGACGTTGATTAAGTGGCGTTTCTCAACAGATTCACGACTTACCTGACCATTATTCAGTTGATAGATTCGGTTTGAGCCTTTATCCATCAAGCGGGTAAGGGCTCGAAGGTCGATAAGCATTACGTCGCGAGTCTCTTCATAGCCGCTCATGAAACGTGACGTTGTCATTTCTGTTTCTGAGCGGTAATGGAGAATTTGCTCTTCTCGTTGCACTACGCGCTTCTTTCGTATCATTTGGATTCTATCTGCCAGTGCAGTCAGGGGTTTATAGTCCAGCCATTCTATTTTCTGCCCAACTTGTTTGCCTGTTGTAGGGTCGAAATAGCGTCGACGCCACTTGGGTTTACCTTTGCGAATCCAGCGCCACATCATGTCTTTTAAATCGTCTTTAAAAATCTCGCGCAGTGCGTAGACAAAAGACATGGCGATAATAAATGACGCGGTGATTTCACCCCAGTAATCACGCGCAAGAATAGCAGTGATGGTAACAAACACCATCACTAAACCCGTTGCCATGCCTTTTACTGCACGCCTCATGTTTTTGCCAAGCGAAGTGACTTTCTCGGTGAGAATAATTGGATGCTCAATCAAACGACGCAACAATCGCATTTTATTGCTTAGACGAGTAATGTCTTGGTCTGCTTTGACAGAGTTATAACTGTTGAGGGCGCGGTGTGCTTGCTCTCGCTCAACTAGGGTTATCAAGCGCTCTTTTATGGTTTTGTACTCTTTGTCACGAGTGAGTTTAGAAACCATAGATAAGAATTTTTGTTCGGTATACCAAGAAAGATAGTTGTCGATATTCGCGTAATAACGCTTCAAACCTTCTTCGTAGGGAATCGTTCTGCGTAGCCGTTTTAAGATATCTAAAGAGAGTTCTATAACTGTATCAACCTCATCTTCAGTGACGGTGTCACTAGATAGGTTGAGTTGGTTTACTGCTTTGTCCAAAGCAATAACATATTGATAAGCAAACAAACTTAAACTTACGCGGTATTGAGTTGCAGATAATCTGCCACGCTGGGCGAGTCGACTGTGGACGAGAGGAAGAAGTATTTTATCACTGTAGTAAGCGCGCTTTTGATGTATGGCGCTATAGAAAAATTCGGACTCAGTCATCACATCAGAGGTTAGTCCGAGCTCTCCGGGAATAAAGAGATACAAATCCAAGTCTAGCTTTTTGCTCTCTGACATCTCTGTGGTGATTTTGAGTGTAACCGCGTCTTGCTTGTCTACCGTGATCAACAATAACTCCTACAATATCTTCGAAAAATAACGAAATTTTCTCTGATGAACAGGCGAAAGCATAACAGAGATAACGTATAATCTCTGCAAATTTGAGGTGAGACAGTAATTAATGATTAACGTTGGCAAGATTAACAGTCTAGAAGTGGTAAAAATCGCAGAGTTTGGCGTGTTTTTGGATGCAGGTGAATATGGCACTACTATGTTGCCTAAACGTATGGCACCTGAAGGCGTCGAACTCGGCCACTATGTTGACGTATTTTTGTACTTCGATTCCGATAACCAACTCGCTGCTACCACTGAAAAACCAGTGGCAGAGGTAGGCGAATGGGGTGTGATGACGATTGAAAGTGTCAACAGCACTGGTGCATTCGCAAGTTGGGGTATCAAGAATAAAGATCTACTGCTGCCATTCAGTGAGCAGCGTACACGCTTTAAACCTGGTCAAAGTGTTCTGGTTTATGTCTATACAGATAAAGCGTCTGGTCGTATCGTAGGTACAACCAAATTCAATAAATGGCTAGATAAAACACCAGCCAATTACACCAAAAACCAGCAAGTTGATCTGATCATCGCTGAGCGTTCTGATTTAGGCTTTAAAGCGATTGTTAATGGTCAACACTGGGGTATGATTTTCCCATCTGATGTATTTGGAAAACTCTTCATTGGTAAAAAACTAAAAGGCTTTATTAAAAACATTCGTCCGGATGGCAAAATCGATCTTTCTTTACAAAAAATTGGTGTAGAGAAAATGGATGATCTGAGCGAGAAGATTTTAGAGACTTTGGCTAAAAAGGGTGGTTTTTTACCGTTAAGTGATAAGTCGTCTCCAGAAGAGATTTTTGCTGCATTTCGTACCAGTAAAGGTACGTTCAAAAAGTCCATCGGTACCTTGTACAAACAAGGCAAGATTGTAATCGAAAAAGACGGTATTCGATTAGCTTAAAGCGGCTTCTCTGGCTGTTTATATCAACCGTTTCTCTAGATCAAAAAAAGGCCCGAAACGCTTTGCATTTTTGGGCCTAGGGGAATGGCTCCGAAGAGCCTGCGCTAATCTCTACTTACCGTTAAGTGTAGTACAGGCTCCTCAATTGGCGAGTGTGAACTAGAATTTCATACGATAGTTTGCTTTTTCAAAAGAGGGGTCTGCTTTTTAGAATAGGTTTTTATCTCTAACCAGTTCTCTCGGCAGACCATTTTTTACTCTATTGCCAACCCATTTTCCTAATCCAATCACATCGTTACCATAACGCACGATCACTTCGCCTTGGCCATTTTGACCTTCTGGGCGTACATCACGTCCCATATACCATTCTCTCGCATCTTCAATCGACAGTTCTACACAGCAGGCTTCATTGCCAGTTGCTAGAGTCGTGGCTACTTGGTGCTGCCAGCGATAGCCTTTCTTATGTGTTTCAGCGATTTTAATCCCCATACGTGAGAATCGCAGTTCACCCAGCATTGGCTCTAAAGCATCTGGGAACAACCAAACATCATTGTCACGCAACCAAATTGAACTGTGTTCTGGCAATGAAATACCCAAGCATTTTTGTAGCTCTTGATTAACATCGTTAAAGATTTTTGCGTTTGCTTTTTCAAATGGGAATTTACCCAAGCGTTTTTTCACCGCTGGAGTGTCAACGCTGGCATTTTTACGAATACGAGCAACAAAGAAGCCTTCGCAGTCATAAACTTGCGGGAAAATATGGAGGAAACCTTCCTCTGTTAAGGCTTTATTTGCTTCAGGAAAGAGTGATGCTAAGGATTCGAAACTGACCGCATCGCCGAATGTGTTTTTAAGGTGCCGGCAGACATCTTGGTTTTCTTCGCGACTTAGGGTACAGGTTGAATAGACAAGTACTCCGCCAACTTTTAGTGCCTGAAAGGCGCTTTCAATCAACTCTTTTTGTGTATCTGCAATACTCTGAATGGATTCTTTGCTCCAGTTCTTGAGTGAATCTGGATCTTTGCGAATGGTGCCTTCTCCTGAACATGGAGCGTCAAGAAGGACTGCATCAAATTGCTCAGGTAGCCAGCCACCGAATACACGACCATCAAAATTGGTTAGGGCGGTATTGCGAATACCACATCGTTCAATATTGGCGTGCAGTACTTTGACTCGACTTGCAGAAAACTCGTTCGCGACCAGAATGCCATCATTTTGCATCAGGGCTGCAATCTGAGTCGTTTTTGAACCGGGAGCCGCTGCGGTATCAAGTACTGAACGGTAAGGTGCATCATCTTCAGTAAACAACGCTGATACTGGCATCATTGAGCTGGCTTCCTGAATATAAAACAGTCCTGCCATATGCTCAGCGGTATTGCCTAAAGGGACTTCGTTCTCATCAGCCTCAATCCAGAAACCAGTGTTACACCAAGGTACAGGCTCTAATGTCCAACCTTTCTTTCTGGCTCGCTCGACAAATTCCTCAACTGAAATTTTCAATGTATTGACTCGAACACTTTTACGAAGAGGTCTTTGGCAAGCGGCAATGAAGTCTTCCATGTTTAATTCGGCAGGAAGAATCTCGGCCATTGACGATAAGAAAAGTTCAGGAAAGGAAATATTAGGGTGCAAAGCGTAACCTCGGCTAGCAAGAGGAATTGATAACAATAGGCGGCAGATTATAGCGATAACCTGTTTCTATTTGAAGTCGCGGGTGATTTTGCGTTGAGGGAAGTATTGGGGAAAACAAAAGAAATAAGCGTGTTACCACGCTTATCCGTATTGAAATTAGTCGATGTAGACCATCATTAATTCGGTTGTGGTATTGGTGTGCGCCATTGTTTCCAGCCTTCTTGTGCCCGTGGGTACAAATAGAAAGACTGACCTGCTTTTGCTGCGGGCATTAGCTGTTTTTGGTCTGGTGTTGAGAAGGTTATACCCCCTCGCACAATACTGTCAAATGTACCAGCCTTAATGTCAGCGCCTGATAAACCAATAGAAACATCTACACCTGATACATTCCAGAAGACGCTGTTTTGGCGAATGAGATAGCTGTACTCTGGTTCAATCTCGATGGTCGAAATCACTCTGTCAGCTAAGTTGCCAAGTTGAACACGTGTCACACGACCGACATCCATACCTCTAAACAGAACCGGAGTACCGACTGAAACGGAGCCTTTATCTTCACTTTGCAACGTAAAGGAAATACTTGTTTTCTTATATGGCAGTTCTGAAAGTGAGAATGAATAGGTTGGTTCACCGTCTCCAGGTTTAACCTCAATCGACTTACTCAATAAGTTTTCTAAGTTTTCAACACCATTAGTTAAGCTCACTTTCGCTTCGGCAATCCAGAATACAGAGCCTTTGATCGCGATGTTTTTGCTGTATTCGGGTTTGATTTGCGCTGCGATGGCAATTTTATTTGAAGTGAAACTAGGCGTTACGCTTACGACTTCACCAACAGAAACACCTTGATACTTAATGCTTGTTCCGACCGGTACTGATACATCACCAGAAGCGGTTAGGGTAATTGTTTTGCCGTATTTTTGTGCCTGTTGATAGCTCGGATAGAGTACCCAAGTGTTTCCGACTTTATTGTCGACACCTGTAATGTTGTCAAATGCGATACCACCTTGAATCAATGTTTGCAGCGGCGCAGCTTTGACGCTAATTCCAGCTAATGAAGCATCAATTTCAACGCCTGAACGGTTCCAGAACACCGTTTGAGCAGTGATTAGATGCTTGTATTGGTTCTCTATTTTGACTTTGATCTCTACACCTTTCGACGTTAGGGTGTAGCCCGAAACACTGCCCACACGGAGGTTGCGATAGAGTAGTGGACTGCCCGCATTAACTGGCGGCAGCTCGTCCGCCATTAGCGTCAAGGTTTGAGTGCCTGACTGATTGTATTTAGCAAGTTCCGCTAACGATTGACTCTGATAAAGACGATATTGAGACTGAATTTGCTTACTGCCTTCACTGACAAAACTGATTGAACCGGTGAGCAGTTGTTTAGCTGGCGGAATGGAGACATTTAGACCAGATTCAGTAAGCTCTGCTGTAGCAGTACCTGTTACATAAAATCGGCTGTTGGAGCCGATGAACGGAACGTATTCCTCATCGATTAAGGCATCGAATTCAACACTATCTGGCTTGAGTGAAACCTTTGTTACGCTGCCTACAGCAACACCACGATACAAAATTTCCGTGCCAGCGCTGAGGCCAAATGAACTATCAGCAATCAATTTAAGAGAGACAGATTTTGCTTGAGTGCGGTTAAATTCTTGCTTACGCACGGCCGTAAAGTGGCGTGAACGTTCGCCTTCTCCGGGGATAAGTGTCAGGTAATTGCCTTTAAATAGGTTGCCTAAATTTTCGACGCCTGTAAGAGCAATTTTGGCTTCTTCGAGAATGAAATTGCTGCCGCTGTTTAGCATATCGCTAAATGCAGGTTGAATAGCCGCCGATGCAATAATTTCTTTTCTTTCTTCATCAAGCTGCAAGTTAGTGATTTGACCTATTTCTAGGCCGCGATACATGATAGGTGCACCGGAAAGACTTATGTTGTTATCGTCTGGCAAAACAATTTTGATCGCGACACCGCGTCCTGCTGTTCGAAGATCGGGATACAATCTAAATTGAGCATTTTGTTCCGCTGGCTCACCTTCGTCTGGTGAATCAACAGCAATAGCGCCACCGAGCAATGCAGTAACACTTTCAAGACGGATATCAACACCACCTAGACCTAAATTTGCACCAATGCCGCTCACGTTCCAAAAACGACTTTCTGTAGTGATAACGTGGCGATACTGCTCTTGAATAGAAGCGTCAATAATTACTGATTTATTATCATCGGCTAATTGATAGTTATAAACCTCACCAATTGGGATCTTCTTATAGACGATTTGCGACCCAACAGATATACCTCCCAGATCACGCGCTTTCAACGTGATGGTAAGCCCTTGATTAGCGAGTAAATCTGAAGGTGCTGAATCGAGTGCTCGGTAGCTTTGTGGATGATCATTAGCATCATGGTCGTTATCTTCGATAATCTCATCACCGGGATGAATCGCAATATAGTTCCCCGATACCAATGCATCCAGACCGGAAATTCCAGAAAGGCTGGCGGTTGGTTTTACCAACCAAAAACGGGTATTGTCCGATAGCAACATGCGCGCTTCTGGATAAATATCGGTATCGACGTAGATACTGTCTAGGTTCGGTGAAAGTTTGATGTCTCGAACCATGCCCACTTCTAAACCTTGGTATCGAACTGGAGTTCTGCCCGCGACTAAGCCTTGAGCATTTGAGAAATAGATCTGTATACGCTCACCAGCATCATGGATGGACTTCATAATGAGCCAACCAGCTAACACAACCGTCAACATAGGCAAAATCCATAGGGGAGATATACCTTTGTTTCTTTTTACATCAGGTTTGTATGAGGTTTGCTGAGTAATATTTTTATTCATCAACTGACTCTTGTTTATAGTTATCGTCGCGGTAATTGTCCCAAATAAGCCTTGGGTCGAGGCTCTCCGCTGCTAACAGCGTAAGAACGACAACCATACCAAATGCTATCGCGCCATATCCGGGGGTGAAATCAAGTAGCTGACCGCGATCAACTACCGCCAACATGATAGAAATAACGAACAGAT
This sequence comes from Vibrio sp. HM8-C, assembly GCF_058630515.1. Classification (NCBI taxonomy): domain Bacteria; kingdom Pseudomonadati; phylum Pseudomonadota; class Gammaproteobacteria; order Vibrionales; family Vibrionaceae; genus Vibrio; species Vibrio sp. HM8-C. The sequence goes on along the minus strand of NZ_JBMMKS010000006.1, from coordinate 36,658 downwards.
CCATTACAGACCATTTCCCTATCCATTTGATTACAAAATATATGATCATTCTCTGGCGGAAAAAGACATTTCTCTTAAATTTAATAGCTAGGAGCAGGTAACCTAAACCAAGGATCTTCGCGACAGGAACAACGATGCTTGCAACAAATATAATGATCGCAATTCCAACCATTCCGCTATTTATAAGCGAGGCAACGCCAGAAAAGATGGTGTCTTCTAATCGCTGCCCATTGGTAAGCAATATGGAAATAGGGAGAAAATTCGCCGGCACGATAGAGACCGTTGCTGCCAACAAATACGCCCAAGTTCTTTCAATTGATTTAGGAATACGGTGGTAAAGCTTTTGATGGCAACGTATGCACTGAGAGTTTTCAGGTTGAGAAAGGTGACAGTTGTGACAATGCACATGTTTCACCTCAAGCGGATATTCGGTTTCTGGACGCCATGCTTCCCAATAACGCCGAACACTGATTCTACTGATAAGTAATACGGTAAACACCTGCAATAAGATTAAACCGTAGAGCCCCGGGCCAAAGAATACATCCGAAATATCGATCAACTTGAAACAAGACACGGCAATACTTACCAGAAAAACATCTATCATCACCCAAGGTTTGAGTTTGGAAACGAGAAGTAGCGAGTAACGAAGCAAAGGGAAGTTGTTGTGTTTTAATGCAGCATGAGCACCAATGACTGAACAACAAAGTATGAATGGCGCGAGGGATGCACAAAAAAAGACCAGCAGTGCTAAACCAGCATAGCCCTCGTTGTAGAGCGCCTCAACGCCTGAAGGAAGTGTTGCAGGGATCATCACACCAATCAGGCGAATACGAATAAAATCAAAAAAATGAGAAGGAATGAATAGCAGTAGACAAGTAATAGCAAGTGCAAGGTTGCCGGAAAGAGACGGTTGTCCACCTCGGTAAAGTTGCGTACCGCATCGAGGACAATACGCGCTTTTACCTTTTTCCACACTGATAATATCAACGGGCAGTTCACAGCCTTGGCAGAGGCGTATCCCAGAAGGTGTAGAGAGATGTTTTTCTATCGCTCTCACTTTCATAGAATACACCGTAGATTAAATGTGACATTGTCACTAATTGGCGTGAGACTGCACAGAACCGTAAAGGGTTTGATAGAGTCCTTCTTGTTCAACCAGTTCTCTGTGTGTGCCAGCTTGGCTAACGCGTCCATCTTCCAATACATAAATTAAATCTGCTTGTTTCACCGCTGAGAGTCTATGAGCGACAATCAAGGTAGTCCGCCCTTTCAAAAATTCGTTCAATGCCTTGTGTAAAGCGCTTTCTGTAGCGGTATCTAACGCTGATGTTGCTTCATCCAAAATAACGAATTTGGGATTGCTTAAAACCATGCGTGCAATTGCTAGACGTTGGCGTTGACCACCAGACAGTCGGATACCATTACGACCGATTTGTGAATTTAATCCTTGATCAAGTTTATTGATGACGTCTTGCATTTGAGCGATTTCTAAGGCGCGCCATAAAGACATTTCATCATGCTGGCCGCCTAGAGTTAAATTGTGCCTTAAAGTGTCATTAAAGAGTATAGGTTGTTGTAGAACAACGGCAATTTCTCCTCTGATTACATCAAAGCTAATATCGTCACACGTCTCGCCATTGAAACGTATCTGCCCTGAGTTTGCGCGATAGACACCAATTAGCAGCTGTATTAGAGTCGATTTTCCGCCACCACTTGCTCCGACCAGTGCTACTTTTTTCCCTGCAGGTATATCTAGCGAGAGATCATTCAGCACGTTGTTTTCACCATCATAAGAAAAATTGACGTTAGAAACGGTGACTTCAACTTCTTTGTCATTAGTGAAAGGATTAACTTTACTAACAGGGCGGTATTCTTCTTCTAGATCCAGCAAGGCGTTAATACGTCCAAGAGCCGCCTTGGCACTGTACCAAGAAAATTGAATGCTTAATAATTCCTGAACAGGAGAGAGCATGAACCACAAGTAACCGAATACAGCAAACATCTGTCCAATGGATAGGTCACTGAAGACAACCATCAGCATCGCGGCAGCTCGGAATAGTTCAAATCCCAATAGGAAGAGTAGGAAAGATAACCTGCCAGCGGCTTCGGATTGCCAAGCATACTTATCTGCGCTTAAACGTACGTCATCTGCTTGAGTTTTCAGTTCAGAGAGAAATTCTCTTTCTTTATTGGCTGCGCGTAGTTGGTAGATGCCATCGAGTGTTTCTACAAGACGATTTTGAAAGCGTTCAAAGGCTTGGTTTTCCCGTTTTTTAAGATGCTTAACTTTGCTTCCGAGCAAGCGGGAGAAATAAACAACTACGGGATTCACAAGCAGAATAAACAAACCTAAACGCCATTCAATCCATAATAAAACGATGGCAGTGCCAGAAACGGTAAGTAAACTGATGATAAATTTACTTAGCGTAGAGCCGATAAATTGGTCTATTGTTTCAATATCTGTAACTAAATGGGCGTTAATTCCACCACTTCCCCGAGTCTCGTATTGTTTTATGCTAATTTGTCCCAATTTATCTATCATCTTGCTTCGCATCTGATAGGTGATGGTTTTAGAGACAAGGGTAAACTGGCGGCTTTGCAGAATGTTGAGCATCTGGCTCGCTGCGCGCATTAAAACAACCATGATTAATGTGAGAACAATATAACCCGTGGCAGTGTGCCATGATGTTGGCAACACGCGATTCATCATCTCAATACCTGTTGAAGGTTTATTAAGTAACACTTCGTCAACCATCAGGGGCATAAGTAGGGGAATTGGCACACTGATTAGTGTTGCTACAATTGCAATTACATTGGCAAACAATAACTTGGATTGATGCTTTTTCGCTTGTGTTATTAGCCAAGAACGGCTAATAGTGTCTGTGGAATTTGCCATCTTTATGAGAATGAATCCTATTTAGTTTTGGCGCATTATATGTAAAACCTTTAGGTAAGCAAAACTTAAAGGCATTTAAAACCTAAAGTGAAGTCTTTATTTTTCAATTGGAAGTTTAGTTTATATGAAATTAGAACATTACCACCGCTTAACAAAACAAGCTGTCGCATTACTAGAATCAGAAAAGGACTTGATTGCGAACTTGTCTAATTTAAGCGCACTACTCAACATGGAATTAGAAGACCTTAACTGGGTCGGCTTTTATCTAATGAGAGACGGTGAGTTGGTATTAGGTCCATTCCAAGGCAAACCTGCTTGCGTACGTATTCCGGTAGGACGCGGTGTATGCGGTACAGCAGTTGCTTCTAATAGTGTACAACGTGTTTATGATGTTCATGAGTTTGAAGGACATATCGCGTGTGACGCTGCCAGCAATTCAGAGATTGTAATTCCATTTTCAATTAGTGGAGAGGTAGCTGGTGTACTTGATATTGACAGCCCAAGTGTAGGTCGTTTCTCTGAAATTGATGAGGAAGGTCTTACATTTTTGATGACAGAAGTAGAAAAGCTGCTCAATTCACAGGCTAACAAGGCATAAATTGTCTTTTGCCTGTGGTTTTTCGTATTCAGGTCACTATAATACCGAACATATTTACTCTTAATGCTCGCGGACAAGCCGCATAAACCAGGAATCCTCATGGAAAACACTGAAAAGTTAAAAAACAGCAAAGAAGTTATTGCGTACATTGCTGAATGTTTCCCTAAATGCTTTACTTTAGAGGGTGAAGCGAAGCCTCTTAAAATTGGTATTTTTCAAGATCTTGCTGAACGCCTTGGCGAAGATCCAAAAGTTAGTAAAACTCAGCTTCGTGCAGCGTTAAGACAGTACACTTCTTCATGGCGTTACCTACACGGCGTAAAACCTGGTGCGGTTCGTGTAGACCTAGATGGCAACGCTTGTGGAGAGCTTGAAGAACAACATGTAGAACATGCACAAGCAGCGTTGGCAGAAAGCAAAGCTCGCGTTGACGCTCGTCGTAAAGAACAAGGTAAAAAGGCTCGTGAAGAAGCGAAAGCTAAGCCAAAAGCTAAAAAAGCTGCTCAGCCTCGCCGTCCTCAACAAACTAAAGGGCCAAAACCAGAAAGTAAACCAGTTGAAACTAGAGCTTTAAACAGTGACGAAATCGTTGTTGGTAAAGAAGTGAACATCAACATGGGTAAAGGCAACATGGCAGCGACCATTGTTGAAATCAATAAGGAAGATGTGCGTGTTCAACTTGGTAACGGCCTACAAATGGTTGTAAAAGCGGAGCACTTGCGCGCTTAAAGGAGAAACTCCTACGCATGAAATGCCGTTCAAAATGGACTCTGATTGCTGCTAGCGTTTGGCTAGCAGCATCATCAGCTCAGGCTGTAGAAGCCCAAATTCAAAAGAAAGATTTACCAATACTTGCTCCTGAAGCTCAACACGAAACAGCTAGCAAAAGGGTAACTTCTCGTTTTACTCGTTCTCATTACAAGCATTTCAATCTCGACGATCAATTCTCTCAAGCGATTTTTGAACGTTACATTGAACTTCTCGACTACAACCGCAGTCTTTTCACTCAGGCGGATATCGATTCTTTTCAGTCTAAAGCTATTCAGTTAGATGATGAACTCAAGGCAGGTAGCAACGTTATTGCGTTTGAAGTTTATAACTTATCGATGAACAAACGTTTTGACCGTTTTAAATATGCGTTGTCGCTGCTTGATAAAGAAATCAAATTTAATACTGACGAAACGATTGAGATAGATCGTTCGAAAGCTGCGTGGCCGAAAAACAAAGCAGAAATTGATGAGTTGTGGCGCAAGCGCGTGAAGTACGACGCTTTGAGCTTAAAACTGACGGGTAAAGAGTGGCCTGAAATCAAAGAAACGCTTTCAAAACGTTATAACAATGCAATCAAGCGTTTGACGCAAACACACAGTGAAGATGTTTTTCAACTTTACATGAATGCGTTTGCGCGCCAAATCGACCCACATACCAGTTACTTATCTCCACGTAATGCTGAACAGTTCCAGTCTGAGATGAGTTTATCTCTGGAAGGGATTGGCGCAGTTTTACAAATGACCGACGACTATACGGTGATTACCTCTTTAGTCACTGGCGGCCCAGCGGCTAGCAGTAAGCAGTTGTCTGAAGGTGACCGAATTGTTGGTGTTGGTCAAGATGGTGAAGAACTCGTAGATGTAATCGGTTGGCGTTTAGATGACGTGGTTCAGCTTATTAAAGGACCAAAGGGTACTAAGGTTAACCTTGAGATTCTACCTGATGGTAAAGATGCTAAACGTCACGTTGTAACAATTGTGCGAGATAAGATTCGTCTGGAAGATAGAGCTGTAAAATCAGAATTAATTGAAAAAGATGGCAAAAAGATTGGTGTTTTGGAAGTACCAAGCTTTTACGTTGGTCTTTCTCAAGATACAGATAAGCTCATTACTCAGTTAAAAGCGGATAAAGTTGACGGCATCATTGTTGACTTGCGTAACAACGGTGGTGGTGCGTTAACTGAAGCAACAGCATTATCTGGTTTGTTTATTACCAGTGGTCCTGTTGTGCAAGTGCGTGATAGTTATGGTCGAGTGAACGTAAATAGCGATACAGACGGAAAGATCAGTTATTCAGGTCCTATGACGGTACTGATTAATAGCTACAGTGCATCCGCATCTGAAATCTTTGCTGCGGCAATGCAGGATTATGGGCGTGCAATCATCCTTGGCGAAAACTCATTTGGTAAAGGTACTGTGCAACAACACCGTTCTCTAAATCATATCTACGATATGTTTGATAAGGAGTTAGGGTATGTTCAGTACACTATTCAAAAGTTTTATCGTATTGATGGTGGTAGTACACAGAACAAAGGTGTGATTCCTGATATTGCTTTCCCTGCTGCAATCGAAGCATCCGAAACCGGTGAAAGTGTGGAACCAAATGCACTTCCGTGGGATAGCATTGATCATGCTAAGTATTCAAAACTTCGTGATTTCTCGACACTTATTGGCTCTTTGACTCAAAAGCATCAAGCTCGTATTGTATCTGATCTTGAATTTGGTTTTATTCAACAAGATATTGCTAAGTATAAAGCCGAAAAAGATGACAACTCTTTGTCTTTAAACGAGAAGGCTCGTAAGAAAAAGACTGAAGAAGCTGATGCAGAACGACTAGAGCGTATTAACAAGCGTCAGGTTGCTGCTGGAAACGCAGAATACAAAACGCTGGATGATGTGCCAAAAGATTATGAAGTGCCAGATGCTTATTTGAATGAATCGGTATCTATCATGGTAGATATGCTCAAATCAGCGAAAAAATAGCATTTTCAAAGTGTTAAAAAGCGAGCTTATTAGCTCGCTTTTTTTATTTGTTCATAATTCATATGCAACCGAATGTGACATGTATCAAATAATTTAGCGAAATCTAACATGCGATCCTAAGCTTACAAAAAGTGAGGGAGATCGCTATGAAATGGATAACCGTTATTTTTGCTTGCATCGCACTGGCGAGCACAGGTCAAGCGTTTGGTTCTATGAATGGACCATTAAAAGATTTAACCCAATTTGATCAGCCGTTTCTTCTTGGGGATTGGTACCTTTTGAACCCTGCACCAGATGAGACAGAAGAAAACTTCCTGGCTATCAAGCTTAACTTTGAATCGGACTATACATTTTCTATCGATATTCAGAAGAAAGATTACAGTGTTGACCACTGGGAAGGGATGTTCACCGCTAATAGCGATACGATCATTCTTGGATTAAATAGCGATGATCCTCAAGTTTACGAATATAAAAGTAATCACAATTTGTTGTTTTTGAATGGCGTTACATTTACTAAAGCGTTACCCAACGCATTAGCAGGTATGTGGTCTAGTACTTCACTTTCTGGTCAAGACTCATACGCGGATAAACTCACCGAAGTGTTACTTATTCTTCAACCTGATTTTGTGTTTTTGTTTAAAGCCAGTGGCAGTGACGGTAATGAAACGACTCATCAGGGAGTCTATTACATGGAAGGTGACCACTTGGTTTTGCTCTATGAAGATGGCGAACAAGATACCCGTTATACCTTGCAGCAAGATCAGCTAACGCTGGATATGGAGGGTGGGTCAATGTTTGCGGTTTTGAATCGTATTCGTTGATGTTGTTATTAGAATGTTTATTAACCAATTGATTTGCATTTATGAGAGATAGCCTCGCTGGTTATCTCTTTTTTTGTCTTAGGGGTTGTTATTGCCTGTAACAAGCCTAAGATCTGTTACTGTCACATATCACTATGTCAAAAGGATTCCGGCAATGGCTCAAACTCCTCAAGCCAAATATCGTAAAGATTATACTCAACCATCACATACCATTTCTCAAATTGAACTGACCTTCGATCTCTTTGATACAGCAACTACAGTAACGGCTGTTTCGCAAGTAAAGCAGATGAAAGACAGCACGACATTGGTTTTGGATGGTGAAGAACTAAAACTACAAGCACTAAAAGTTAATGGCGTAGATTGGACTGAATTCACTCAACTTGACGCGGGTTTAGAAATTCGCCAACTGCCAGCAGAGTTTGAGCTGACGATTGTTACGCTGATCAACCCAGAAGAAAATACTGCATTAGAAGGGTTGTACAAATCTGGTGGCGCTTTCTGTACTCAATGTGAAGCAGAAGGTTTCCGACGTATTACTTATTATCTAGACCGCCCTGATGTACTGGCGAAATACACCACAACAGTCATTGCTGACAAAGCCCAATATCCATACTTGCTAAGTAACGGCAACAAGCTGGAACAAGGTGAAGTGGAAGGCGGTCGTCATTGGGTTAAATGGGAAGACCCACATCCGAAACCTGCGTATCTATTTGCTTTAGTGGCTGGCGATTTTGATGTTCTAAGAGACAAATATGTTACTCAATCTGGTCGCAATGTTGACCTAGAAATCTTTGTCGATAAAGGCAACTTAGATAGAGCCCACCATGCGATGGTTTCTTTGGTTAACTCGATGAAGTGGGACGAAGAACGCTTTGGTTTAGAATACGACTTAGACATTTATATGATCGTCGCGGTTGATTTCTTCAACATGGGCGCAATGGAAAATAAAGGGTTGAACATTTTCAACTCGAAGTTCGTGTTAGCGAATGATCAAACAGCAACAGATACCGATTATCTTGGTATCGAAGCGGTAATAGGGCATGAATATTTCCATAACTGGACGGGTAACCGCGTGACGTGTCGCGACTGGTTCCAGCTAAGCTTGAAAGAAGGCTTGACAGTGTTCCGTGATCAAGAGTTTTCGTCTGATTTGGGCTCTCGTGCTGTTAATCGAATCGGCAATGTTCGCATTATTCGTGGTCCACAGTTTGCAGAAGATGCAAGCCCAATGTCTCATCCAATTCGTCCAGATAAAGTAATAGAAATGAATAACTTCTACACTTTAACTGTTTACGAAAAGGGCAGCGAAGTTATTCGTATGATGCATACTCTGCTTGGCGAAGACGGTTTCCAAAAAGGCATGAAATTGTACTTTGAACGTCATGATGGCACTGCGGCTACTTGTGAAGATTTTGTCTCTGCTATGGAAGATGCGTCGGGTGTTGATTTGAAGCAGTTCCGTTTATGGTATAGCCAGTCAGGCACACCAACAGTTTCTGTAACCAGCAAATATGATGCACAAGCTAAAACCTATGCGCTGACAGTTTGCCAATCAACAGAACCGACTCATGACCAAAAAGAAAAGCAAGCACTGCATATTCCTTTTGATGTAGAACTGTATACAAAAGACGGCAAGGTTATTCCATTACAGTGTAACGGAAAGCCAGTTGCGAATGTTCTAAATGTTACTCAAGCAGAGCAAACCTTCGTATTTGAGAATGTAGTAGAGCAACCAATCCCATCATTATTGAGAGAGTTTTCTGCGCCGGTAAAACTGGAATACGACTACTCAGATGACGAGTTGGTGTTCTTAATGTCTCATGCGACTAACGAATTCGCTCGTTGGGATGCTGGTCAAATCCTAATGGCTAAGTATATCCGTGACAATGTCACTCGATTGCAGCAAGGGCAACGTGTTGAATTAAGTGAAGTTGTTATCGATGCTTTCCGTGGTGTATTGCTCAGTGATTCATTAGATCCTGCATTTGTGGCAGAGATGCTTTCATTGCCTAGCCACAATGAAGTTTCTGGCTGGTATAAGTGTGTTGATGTCGATGCAGTTGCGAATGTGCTTAAGGCGTTCAAAGTTATTCTTGCTACAGAGTTAGAAGATGAACTTAGCGCGACTTACCAAACTCTAAGACAAAATGAATACACCATCAGTCATGATGCAATTGGTAAGCGTTCATTGCGCAATATTTGTTTGTCTTACTTGGCATACACCGAGCAAGGTAATGCTTTAGCGGAGAAACAGTACAATGAAGCGAACAACATGACTGACACTATTGCTGCTATGAGCGCTGCTAACAGCGCGGGCTTGCCATGTCGCGAAGCTCAAATGGCTGATTACAGTAATAAGTGGAAACATGACGGTTTAGTTATGGATAAATGGTTCACTCTTCAAGGTTGCAACCCTGCAGGTAATGCACTTGAAGTCATCAAAGAAACGATGAACCATGAAGCCTTTAGTCTAAAGAACCCGAACCGCACGCGAAACCTTATTGGTGCATTCTTAAACAGTAACCCAGTAAACTTCCATGCGAAGAGCGGAGAAGGCTATCGCTTCGCAGGTGAAATTTTGCGTGAACTCAATAGCAGTAACCCACAAGTGGCTTCTCGTTTAATTGACCCGTTACTTAAGTTCCGTAAATACGATGAAGAGCGCCAGGGGTTAATTAGAAAAGAGCTGGAAGCGTTAAAAGCGATGGATAACTTAGCGCGAGATCTTTTTGAGAAAGTGTCTAAAGCTCTAGAAGACTAAAAGACAAACTGTGGTGGCATTTCGGTGCCACCTTTTTTTTCATCTAAACTTTTTAATCTTTAAATTCAACATAGAGCGCTTTGGTTGTTATATGAAGCATTACTATTTTTCACTCAATATTTCTTATCAAGCGTATTTGGCACATTACTCAGGAGCGGCAAGTTCCGTTTTAGTTGTAACAGAGCAGGGATTGCGTTTGCAGTTGCCAGCATCAAGATTTCGACCATTTCTTAGTCAAATTGGAGTAAAAGGTCGATTTAGGCTGATAACTGACCAAAATAACAAGTTTATAAAGTTAGAAATGCTGTGATGAAAGATAATGCCAGATGTTTAAATAGGTATCTTAGTCACATTCTCAAACATTTGCCTGAGTGTAAATGTTAAAACTATTAACGTTTAGTTTCTAAAACTTTTACAATAAGGCATGCATTACCAGCAGTAGGCTATATTCTTACTGCATCCCCTACAAAACATAATTCTAATCTGGAGTCGCCTATGACCGCGCGTGAGACTTTGATGCCGGTTCTACTTGAAAAAGTTTACCAACTTATTCAAGACAAACTTGAGCAAAAACAACAACCCTTGGTTACTCAACTCGCTCAACATTTATTTAGCAATGTATCGCAAGATGATTTAGCTGAACGAAATGAATCCGATTTATATGGTGCAGTAGTTAGTCTTTGGCATCATATCAGTGAGAAGAAAAGTGATGATTACTCTGTGCGAGTTTTCAATCCAACGGTAAGTCGTCATGGTTGGGAATCTACCCATACGATTGTTGAGATTGTTGTCCCTGATGGTCCTTTCCATGTTGACTCTATTAAGATGGCACTTAGCCGACTTGATCTTACTTCCCACTTAATGCTTAACGGTCCAACTCAAATTGATCGCGATGACAAAGGCGCAATCAAGAGCGTCAATAATGGAGAAGGGCCACTTCAATCTCTATTCCATATCGAAGTTGACCGCTTAAGTAACAAAGAAGAGATGAAGACTCTTCAAGAAGAATTGCTTGATATTCTGCTTGATACCGCTTTAGTCGTGAAAGACTGGAAACCTATGGTAAGTAAGTTGGATCAAGTAATTGGCCAACTTGAAGCCAATGTTGCTCAGCTTCCAGAATCTGATCGTTTCCAAGAAACTATGGCGTTCTTACGTTGGTTAGGAAACCATAATTTCACTTTCATGGGTTACAAAGAATATGACCTTGTTGATGTTGATGGCGACACAACACTAAAACCGACTGATGAAGCTGGTTTAGGTCTTTTCTCTCAAAGTGAACGTGTTCGTTCAGTTAAACTTTCCGAGTTCTCTGACTCAGCTCGCCTAGAAGCGAAAAAAGCCTACTTACTTATTCTAACTAAAGGCAACAAGCAATCTAGAATTCATCGACCAGCTTATACTGACTATATCGGTATTAAGAAGTTTGATGAAAATGGAAAGGTGATTGGCGAGCATCGTTTTACTGGTTTATATACTTCTGCTGTGTATAACCAAGCGGTGCAAAGCATTCCACTCATTCGTGAGAAAGTCGAACGTATTCTAACTGCAAGCCGTTACCGTGTTGGCTCATATGCTTATAAAGCATTGCACAATATTCTAGAAAATTACCCACGTGATGAACTGCTCCAAGCAACAGAAGAAGAACTGTTAGAAGTTGGAATGGGTGTTGTACAAATGCAAGACCGAGATCTTCTTCGTCTGTTTGTGCGTAAAGACCCGTTCGGACGTTTCTTCAGTTGTATGGTGTATGTAACGAAAGAGCGTTACAACACAGAGTTGCGCCGTCAAACGCAACGTATTTTTAAACAGTATTTTGGTTGTGAACAAGAAGTAGAGTTCACGACGTATTTCTCTGAAAGCCCACTTGCAAGAACCCATTACATCGTTCGTGTTGATAACAACAATATGGACGTGAATGTGAAGAAAATAGAGCAAAACTTAATGGAAGCATCAACAACTTGGGATGATCGTTTAGCTGAAGCGATCGTGGCAAACCGCGGTGAAAGTAAAGGTTTACCACTTGCTAAAGAATACCTGCATGCATTCCCACGTTCATATAAAGAAGATGTAATGCCAGCTTCTGCGGTGGCAGACATTGAGCGTTTAGAAGCTCTAAACGAAGACAACAAATTAGGTATGTTGTTCTATCGTCCGCAAGAAGAATCAACAGATTCTAAAGCGGTTCGCTTGAAGCTGTACCACCGTGATGAGCCAATCCATCTTTCTGATGTAATGCCAATGCTTGAAAATCTTGGCTTGCGTGTTATCGGTGAATCACCATACGAAGTGGTGAAGTCAAATGGCCAAGTTTATTGGATCCTTGATTTCTCTATGCTTCATAAGAGTGAGAATAAAGTTGATCTTCGTGAAGCTCGCGATCGTTTCCAACAAGCATTTGCTGCTATCTGGAATGGTGATCTAGAAAGTGATGGTTTCAACCGTTTGGTGTTGGGCGCTTCATTAACAGGCAGAGAAGTTTCCATTCTTCGCGCTTATGCACGTTACATGCGTCAAGTTGGCTTCCCATTCAGCCAACAATATATTGAAGATACATTAAGCCATTACCCTGATGTTGCAAAAGGCTTGGTGGATCTATTTGTGCGTCGTTTCGATCCGAAACATAAGGGCGCGCAAAAAGGTCAAACGGATCTAATTAATAAGCTAACTGAACAATTAGATCACGTAGAAAGCTTAGATGATGACCGTATTATTCGTCGTTACATGGAGATGATCCTAGCGACATACCGTACCAACTATTATCAATTAAACGAAGACAAACAGCCTAAGCCTTGGTTAGCATTGAAGATGAAGCCAAGCGAAATCCCAGAGATTCCTGCTCCGGTACCAGCGTTTGAAATCTTCGTGTATGCACCTGATATTGAAGGTGTACACCTACGTGGTGGTAAAGTTGCTCGTGGTGGTTTGCGCTGGTCAGACAGACAAGAAGATTTCCGTACCGAAATCCTTGGGTTAGTAAAAGCACAACAAGTTAAGAACACTGTGATTGTTCCTGTGGGTGCTAAAGGTGGTTTCGTCTGTAGAAAACAGTACTTATACAACACTCGTGATGAGATTTTTGCTGAAGGTCAACGCTGTTACAAACGCTTCATCCGTGCGCTATTGGATGTAACTGATAACATCGTAGAAGGTGATCTCGTTGCTCCTGTGAATGTGGTTCGTCACGATGAAGATGATCCGTATTTGGTTGTTGCAGCAGATAAAGGTACAGCAACATTCTCAGACCTTGCTAACTCAGTATCTGCAGAATACAACTTCTGGTTAGGTGATGCTTTCGCTTCAGGTGGCTCTAATGGTTATGACCACAAAGCAATGGGTATTACAGCGAAAGGTGGTTGGGAGTCAGTTAAGCGTCACTTCCGTGAGATTGGCATCGATTGCCAAACCACCGATTTCACCGTAGTGGGTATCGGCGATATGGCGGGTGACGTATTTGGTAACGGTATGCTGCTGTCGAAACACATTCGCCTACAGTGTGCATTTAACCACTTACACATCTTTATCGATCCAACGCCAGATGCAGCAAGCAGTTGGGAAGAACGTAACCGCTTATTTAATCTACCTCGCTCTAGCTGGGAAGATTACAACCCTAAACTGATTTCTAAGGGCGGTGGTATTTTCTCGCGTAAGGCAAAATCGATTACTTTAACGCCTGAAATTCAAAAGATGTTGGGTACGAAGAAAGGATCCGTTGCTCCAAACGAATTGATTAAGATGATCCTTTCTATGGAGGTTGATCTACTTTGGAACGGTGGTATTGGTACATACGTTAAGTCTTCACGTGAAACTCACACCGATGTTGGTGATCGCGCGAATGACTCACTACGTATCGATGGTCGTGATCTAAACGCTAAAATCATTGGTGAAGGTGGCAACTTAGGCATGACTCAACTGGGGCGTGTTGAATACGCACTGAAAGGTGGTCGTGTTAACACGGACTTCGTTGATAACGTTGGTGGTGTAGACTGCTCGGATAATGAAGTTAACATTAAGATCTTCCTAAATGGTCTTGTTGCCAATGGTGATATGACAGTTAAACAACGTAACCAAGTTCTTGAGTCTATGGAAGATGAGGTTGGCGCGATTGTAATCGAAGATGCTTATGTTCAGTCTGAGTCTATTTCAGTGACTGAACAGCAAGGTGTTGCGGTAGTTAAAGAACAGGTTCGCTTTATTCATCAATTGGAGAAAGCAGGGCATTTGGATCGCGCGCTTGAGTACATTCCTGATGACGAAACTCTACTTGAACGCGAGAAACAAGGTCATGGTTTGACTCGCCCTGAACTTTCAGTACTCGTTGCTTACGGTAAGATGGTGTTGAAAGATGAGTTAGCGTGCGAAGACATTGCGAATGATGAGTTCCATGCACAGCAACTTATCAATTATTTCCCAACTGAGTTACGTCGTAACTATTCACAGCACATGCAAAACCATCCGCTACGTGCTGAAATCATTGCAACAGCACTTGCAAATCAGATGGTTAACGAAATGGGTTGTAACTTCGTTACTCGCTTGCAGGAAGAGACTGGTTCAAGTGCCGTTGATGTGACTAATGCTTATGCTGCTGCGCGTGAAATCTATAATTTAGGTTCAGTGCTTGAAGAGGTACGTAAGCTAGATAACAAAGCGGATGCATTGATTCAGTATGAAGTGATGTTCCATGTTCGTCGTACACTTCGCCGTTTGTCTCGTTGGTTGCTACGCAATCGTCCAGGTAAACAGTCTGTTCTTGAGTTGATTGAACTGTACAAAGCCGATGTCGAAGCGATTGCCAATAAACTTGATGATGTACTTGTCGCTGAAGAAGTGGAAGAGCACAACATTATGGCTAAAGCGTGGATCGAGAAAGGTATCGAGCCGACATTAGCAAACTATGTTGCTCGTTTATCTAGCCTACACTCAGTACTGGATATATCCTCAGTAGCAAAAGAAAAGCAAAAAACAGTCGAACAAACTGCGAAGCTGTACTTCAACTTGGGTGACCGTTTGTCTCTACACTGGTTCTTGAAACAGATTAACAACCAAGCGACAGACAACAACTGGCAAGTATTGGCTCGTGCAGCATTTAGAGAAGATTTGGATTGGCAGCAACGTCAATTAACAGCCCAAGTGCTTAACTGCAAATGTGAAAGCGGTGAATTGGATGTGATCAAAGCTCTCGAAGAGTGGATGGAGGCAAATTCAGTGTCACTGCATCGTTGGGAAAATATCCTGAACGAGTTCAAAGTTGGTACTGTGCATGAGTTCGCGAAGTTCTCTGTCGCTTTAAGAGAATTGATGCTGCTCAATTTAAACTGCCAAGCGGTTGAATAAAGTTTGAATTGTTAGCTGAATCAGACAATAATTACGCCCCGTTTAATCGGGGCTTTTTTCTATCGGAGGCACAATGCTCTACCGCTTAGCCAGAACTGGCTTTTTCAAATTGGATGCTGAAAAGGCGCATGATCTTGCCATCCAAAACTTCAAACGTTTCACCGGCACTCCTCTTGATCTTTTCTATCGTCAACATCTTCCAAATCGACCAGTTGAATGTATGGGATTAACATTCAAGAACCCTGTAGGTCTTGCGGCAGGTCTAGATAAGAATGGCGAATGTATCGATGCATTTGGTGCTATGGGATTTGGATTCGTTGAAGTAGGGACGGTAACTCCTCGTCCTCAATCAGGAAACGACAAACCGCGTCTATTCCGTATTATTCCCGCTGAAGGGATCATCAACCGTATGGGTTTTAACAACCTAGGTGTTGATAACTTGGTTGAGAACGTTAAAAAAGCCAATTATGACGGGATTATCGGTATCAATATCGGTAAAAATAAAGATACACCTATCGAAAAAGGTGCTGATGACTACTTAATCTGTATGGAAAAAGTCTATCAGCATGCAGGCTATATCGCTGTAAACATCTCATCACCAAATACTCCAGGGTTACGCTCACTACAATATGGTGAAGCGCTTGATGAGTTGTTAGCTGCGTTAAAGGAAAAGCAGGCTGAGTTAGCGAGTAAATACGATAAGTATGTTCCTCTAGCTCTTAAGATTGCTCCAGATCTAAGTGATGACGAAATTAAACAAATTTGTGCATCATTACTTAAGAATAATATTGATGGTGTTATTGCAACGAACACAACTTTGGATCGTACTTTGGTTGAAGGTATGAAACATGGTAGTGAAGCGGGTGGGTTAAGTGGTAAACCACTTCAATCTCGCAGCACAGAAGTGATCAAATGCTTGTATCGTGAATTGGGAGATCAAATTCCAATTATTGGTGTTGGTGGTATCGATTCATATGTTGCAGCGAAAGAAAAATTACTCGCTGGAGCAAAATTGGTTCAAGTATACAGTGGATTCATCTATCAAGGTCCACGTTTAGTTGCTGACATCGTAAAAAATATCTAATTGAGACTTTTGTTTATGAAATAGAACAGAAGTGACAAGGTCATGTAGAGAGGAAATGAGAAAATCATTTCCTCTTTTTTTTTGTTTTTCCTCTCTTAGAATTAAGTGCAGTTAGTTGGCAAGGGTAATTAAGCGTTTTACCTAATAGTCTGATAATAAATAAATAGCGAGTCAGGACAATGCTTAAACCGAGTGACAAATGGAATTGGTACTACTCAGATAGTGAAGGTTATCTGATGTTAGAACTGGGTGATGATATGGTGTTTCGCACCAATCTAAGCAGCAATCTCTTAGTAGATTGTGCTTTTGCATCTAATCAATTTACTGTTGACGACGCTTCTGACTACCAAACTTACAAAGAGCGCGTTGATTACCTCAATCTCAGCGAGCCACGCAAAGTAGAGTTAGTTCTTTATTGCGTTGCTGCTAAGCGCTTCCATAAGCCAGTCCAACCTAAGAGCTGGTTCTTTGATTACCAAAGCAGTGGTTATTCTCCAGAGGAGGGTGAAATTGTAAGTCTGGTCAATAGCAATGGCCAAGGTTACTTCATCGTCCTAGAAGTGGGTGACAATGCAAGCTTATGTGCATTAGTTGACCTCGAAGATTTTGTTCTAAGCGGTTCTAAGCAGCTACGCTATGGACAAGTGATTAAAGTGATGCATGACAGAATGGCATCAGCTAATCAGATTTTACTGCCACAGCCTATGGCATTGGTGGGTTAAGTTTCCCTAGTATTTTCGTTCCTTTGTTTCATTTCCCATCGGCGTAAGCCGATTTTTTTTGCCTTCAATTCACCTCGGTAGAGCTGTGTAGTTTCAATATCGCCAATCATATTTCTACTTCTGACAAAATATTTGCATTTAAATTGCCTTAAATGTGACGGTAAAAACCTGCTTCTTTCCCATTAAAAGCACCTAATTATTCCCGTTTTAACTAAAAATGTAATTAATTTACAGTGTAAAAAACAAACTGGTATAGTCCAAATTTATTGTGAATAAATACTCACTATCGCTGTGAGGTAATAAATTAGGGGATTAGTAATTCAACAGTGGTTTTGTTAACAAGTGAGAGAGTTGGAAATGTATGTTTTGTGTTTTTATGGATTTAGGCTGTTTAGATTTGGGCAAGTTGTTCTTTGTCAGGTATAATCTGACACCATTTTTATTAGCTAAAGAACACTATGAATCAGTATCTAGCGGTAACCTCAAACGGTCTTGAGAACCTATTAGTAGAAGAATTAACAAAATTAGGGATTTCAGACGCCAAACCTGTGCAAGCAGGGGTGAAATTTAAAGCGTCAAATGAGCAAATTTACCGTTGTTGTTTATGGAGCCGCCTTGCTTCACGATTTGTACGTGTTATTACAGAATTCAATTGTCAGAATGATATGGACCTGTACCTGTCGGCAACGTCAGTGAACTGGGTTAATCATTTTCATAGTTCTAAAAAGTTTGTGGTTGATTTCAACGGTACAAACAGAGAGATCCGTAACAGTCAATATGGCGCAATGAAAGTTAAAGATGCTGTAGTTGATTGTTTTGAAAAGAAAAACCTCCCAAGACCATCGATCAGTAAAGATCATGCAGATCTTCGTATCCACGTTCGACTACATAATGATAAAGCTCTACTTGGTATCGATATGGTCGGCGGTGGCTTACATGTGCGAGGCTACAGAACGGAAGCTGGTCGAGCTCCGCTCAGAGAAACACTTGCCGCAGCTATCATCTTGAGAAGTGGTTGGGACACATCTAAACAGTTACTCGACCCTATGTGTGGTTCAGGTACTTTATTAATCGAAGCTGCGATGATGGCTGCGAATATTGCCCCTGGACTCAAGCGCGAAAAATGGGGTTTTGAGTCTCTACAAGACTTCGAACCAGAGCTTTGGGCACAAGTAAAAGCTGAAGCTAGTGTTCAGGCTAGAAGGGGTGTCAACAAAACTGACACTAAGTTTTTTGGCTTAGATAGTGATAGTCGTGTTCTTAAAACTGCGAAAGATAACGCTAGACGAGCTGGCGTAGAAAACTTGATTCAGTTTGAGCTTGGAGATGCTTCACTTCTTAAGAAGCCACAGGGGTTTGAAAGTGGTGTAATTATCTGTAACCCACCTTACGGTGAGCGTTTAGGTACACATCCAGGTCTTATTGCACTCTACACAGCATTTGGTGCGCAACTTAAATCGGAATTCGGCGGTTGTCAGGCGTCCATCTTCTCTAGTTCAGATGAATTACTAAGCTGTCTGCGTATGCGTGCTGAGAAACAATACAAGTTGAATAACGGTGCGTTACCTTGTCACCAAAAGAACTATTCAATTTCTGCTCGTGAGCGTTCTGAAGACGAGCAACAAACGCAACAGACTCAAATCGCGCCTGATTTTTCAAATCGTCTGAAGAAGAACATTGCAAAAATTGGCAAATGGGCAAAGCGTGAAGGTTTGGATTGTTATCGTATTTATGATGCTGATTTACCTGAGTACAACGTAGCAATCGACGTATATTTAGATCAGTTAGTCATCCAAGAGTATGCTGCACCGAAGGATATCCCAGAAGAGAAGGCAAAACGCCGTCTCACTGACATCATTAGGGCGGCGATTCAGGTTACGGGTACGAATGCCAACAATGTAGTTTTAAAAGTTCGTGAAAAACAAAAAGGTTCATCTCAATATCAGAAGTTTGGACAGCAGTCTCAAACGATGGAAGTCAATGAGTATGGTGTGAAGCTGATTGTAAACTTGCACGACTACTTGGATACCGGTCTGTTCCTAGATCATAAGATCACTCGTCGTAAACTTGGTGAAATGGCTAAAGGCAAAGATTTCCTAAACCTATTTGCTTATACAGGTTCTGGCACAGTTCATGCCGCTTGTGGTGGAGCGAAATCAACGACAACGGTCGATATGTCAAATACCTATCTCGAATGGGCAAAAGACAACATGAAGCTTAATGGTCAAGTAGGGCGTCAGCATCAGTTCGTTCAAGCAGATTGCCTTCAATGGTTAGATCAAGCTTCGGGTAGTTACGATTTAATCTTTATCGATCCGCCAACGTTCTCGAATTCGAAGCGTATGGAACAGTCTTTTGACGTACAGCGAGACCATATTCAATTGATGAAGAACTTGAAACGTATTTTGCGTCAGGATGGCACTATTGTCTTCTCAAACAACAAACGTCATTTCAAGATGGATATGGCTGAGTTAGAGAACTTGGGTTTAGAAGCTAAGAATATCTCTGCGCAGACGCTTCCACTAGACTTCGAACGCAACAAGCACATTCATAACTGCTGGGTAGTTACTCATAAGCCAGTTTAGTGAACGAACAATAGGGAAAGTTGATTGATCACTTTATACAGTACTGAAGGCTGCCACTTATGTGAGATGGCCTTTTCACTGCTTACACAAGCGAATGTGGCTTCACAAGTTGAAGTAATCGATATTGCATTCGATGATGAACTGTTTTCTCGTTACGGGGTCACTATCCCCGTAGTCTCATATCAAGGTACAGAGCTAAACTGGCCTTTTGATTTTTCAGAATTAACTCAGTGGTTAGAAAATAATGGCATTAATTACCATTCATAACGGTTTACTAGCTTTTGGTGACCACCCTTTACTTGATCATGCTGATTTCGCATTGCAAGAAAACGAGCGTGTTTGTTTGGTTGGTCGCAATGGAGCAGGCAAGTCAACGCTGATGAAAATCATCGCAGGCGAAATTTTGTTAGATGACGGAAAGATGCAAGTGATGCAGGATGTTGTTGTTTCGCGTTTAGAGCAAGACCCTCCGCGCAACCAGGAAGGTACGGTATTTGATTATGTTGCTGGTGGTCTGCAAGAAGTCGGTGAGCAACTTAAGATCTACAACGATCTGCTCGATCTTGTCGCTATTGACCCATCGGAATCCAATATTAAGAAGCTAGCAAATGTTCAAGAGCATCTAGAACACGCGGGTGCTTGGCGCTTTGAAGACCGAATTCAGAACGTTTTAGCTTCATTAAAGCTTGATGGTCATACAAAGTTAACGGACCTTTCAGGTGGTTGGCAGCGTAAAGCGGCTCTTGCACGTGCTTTGGTCTGTGACCCTGATGTATTACTACTTGATGAGCCTACCAACCACTTAGATGTCACCACGATTGAATGGTTAGAAAGTTTCCTAAAGGATTTCCGTGGTTCGATAATCTTCATTTCTCACGACCGTTCGTTCATCAAATCGATGGCGACTCGCATTGTGGACTTAGATCGCGGTCAATTGAACTCATTTCCTGGTGACTACGAAAATTATCTTACTGAAAAAGAAGAGTTATTGCGCGTCGAAGAGCTACAAAACGCAGAATTTGATAAGAAACTAGCGCAAGAGGAAGTGTGGATCCGTCAAGGTATTAAAGCTCGTAGAACTCGTAATGAAGGCCGTGTTCGTGCGCTTAAAAAGCTCCGTCAAGAACGTAGTGAAAGACGTGAAGTGCAGGGCAAAGTTAACTTACAAATCGATGACGCATCTCGTTCTGGCAAGATCGTATTTGAAGCAGAAAATCTCAACTACGCTATCGAAGACAAGTGCTTGGTTGATAACTTTAGCTTTAATATCATGCGCGGCGATAGAATTGCACTTATCGGTCCAAATGGCTGCGGCAAGAGTACACTCTTAAAGCTTCTACTTGGTCAATTGACAGCGGATAGCGGTCGTTTGCACTGCGGTACAAAGCTAGAAGTTGCATACTTCGACCAATATCGTGAAGTATTAGATCCTGAAAAAACAGTTATCGATAACCTTGCTGACGGCAAACAAGAAGTCACTGTAGGTGGACGTCAGAGACATGCATTAAGTTATCTTCAAGATTTCTTGTTTGCACCAAAACGCGCAAGAACACCGGTTAAAGCTCTATCTGGTGGCGAGAAAAACAGGCTTTTGCTTGCTCGTTTATTCCTTAGACCAAATAACTTGTTAGTTCTGGATGAACCAACAAACGATTTAGATATCGAAACTTTGGAACTTTTGGAAGATTTGCTTGCCAATTATCAGGGTACTTTATTGTTAGTCAGTCACGACCGTGAATTTGTCGATAATACAGTAACTACGAGTTGGATCTTTGAAGGTAACGGGAAGATAGAAGAGTTTGTCGGTGGTTATCATGATGCTCAGCAGCAACGTACACAAGTTCTGCAATCGCGTAGTGTAGAAAACGTCATCAAACAAGAAAAATCGGTTGAGCCAGCTCCCAAATCAGAGCCTGCGAAACCTAAGTCTAAGAAGTTATCTTATAAACTGCAGCGTGAATTAGAAACTCTGCCGCAAAAACTCGAAGAATTAGAAGCAGAGATTGAATCACTGCAAGAGCAAGTTAACGATGCTGACTTTTTTAGTAGCACTGTTGACGTGACACAACCAATTTTAGATAAGTTATCTGCTAAAGAGCAGGAGCTTGAAATTGCATTTGAGCGCTGGGAAGAGCTCGAAGCAATGCAACAGGATAGTTAATGGATTTTATGAATAAAAAATTGTTTAAGCTGAGCCTTGTGAGCTCAGCTATTCTTGCTTCCACACAAGTATTGGCTGCGCTTTATAATGTTGTCGAGGTGACCCCTAGTACAACATACACCTATAAGAGTTCTTATGGTGTTGCAATTGAACAACCAGCTGGGGGTGCTGGATTTGATGCTGAGGACAACTGTTTCGAAAATAGTAGTGCGGGTGGCAAAGCATGTGATAGTTACCTGCTCGCAGGGGAAACTCGTTTGAAATCACTTAATTCTGGCCATGCTGTAGATGGTATCAGTTTTCGGGAAGAAACACCGTTTGCATTCAATGATCGCAATGCTTTTGATTATCTTGATAGTTATAATGATTTTGTAAATTACTGTGAAATTGAGTTGAGATATTCAACATGTAATTATTGGGCCAGCGATCGTTGGGATATATGGAATAGTGAAAAAAGCGGGTCAAACACCCCTAATTCTATTGCATTTACAGGTTCTTCAACTATTGGTACTGCAATAGATGAAAACTATAATATAGTCGTAAATAGTTTACATTCAGCAACCCCCGTGGGAATTGGTTTTAAACTGAGTATCACTGGTACAATTCGCGAACTTGTTGATATTAGTGATAACTCAGACACAACCTTTAGAGCATGGCGAATGGATGATACTGGTACTTACACTGTAGGGAGCACAGTTGTTTCATCAGGTTCTGACTACTATACAACTAAGGCTGCGATTGTTAATGGTGGGACAACTTATCCAATTAATTGGCCAAGTAATAGTTCTCTAACCGATAGTAAATACGCACAAGGTAGTATGCGGGATCTTGTCATAGATGGAAGTGGTAATATCTATGGGGTTGGCTATAACACCTATGATTCTAGTGAAAACTACATGAATGCAACGGTGTTTCATGGTAGTACGACAGATTTGGGGACTTGGACGTCTATTGTTGTTGATGAAGCGAGCGTTGAAGTTAATAGCGAGGTTATACATAGTAATTCTGTCGTTACGTCTGTAAACAATAACTTTGTAGCGATTGGTTCAGCAAAGCGAGACGGCGGCAAGCCTAAATCCAACGCTGCCGCGAACCGATTATTTATCGTTGACGATGTTCGCTTGACAAATTTATCAGCAAAGTTTCCTTCTGGAGGAATTATATTTGATGGTGCTGGGGGGAAAGCTGGCGCTATTAATAATTATAACGAAATAGTGGGTCAAATTGATTATGAAAAGACTCGCGAAGTAGATGGCAAGCCTCGTAGAAAACGCGGGTTTATTTATCCTTATGTTGCAGGTAATTACGAAGGTTCTGATACAGTAGAATATGCATCTCGCGCTGCTCGTTTTAAAAATAAAGCGTGGTATCTCGATGATTTAACGAACGATGGTTCAGCAGCGGGTAATAATCAGTACCGTATTATAGATGCCACTGATATTAATGACGCTGGTGTTATATCAGCCACAGCACTGAAATGTAGTGGCGGATATGATACTACTGCTCATAACTCAACATGCGGTGGCGGAAGTCAAACAGAAACCACAGTAGCTGTTAAATTAGTTCCAATTGTCGGAGCTACTTCAAGTAATATAAGCGAACGAGGTACTGATTCAACCAGTTCTGAACGCTCTGGAGCTGGAGTAGGTTTATGGGGCATACTTCTCCTTGGCGTAGGTTGGTTCCGTAGAAAATAGTCATTTTTTGTCAAGAAAAGCACAAGCTCACAAAAATAAGCTTGTGCTTTTTTTTGACTTGAGAAAGGTTGGATTTTGCGCGATTCTTAAAAGTGTGGTCACAAAAGATCCACACCAATGTAATAGTTGTAAGTAAGACACAAGTTACTGTATGAGGACTGCACTATGAAGAGACAAAAGCGTGATCGCCTTGAAAGAGCACAATCTCAAGGTTACAAAGCTGGTTTGAATGGACGATCTCAAGAAGAGTGTCCATACCAACAAAGCGATGCTCGTTCATATTGGCTAGGCGGTTGGCGTGACGCAAGAGATGACAAACACTCTGGTCTCTATAAATAACCCCCACATACTAAAGGATCTTAAGCCCCGAAAGGGGCTTTTTAGTATCGAACTCATTTAACGCACTATAACTAAATATAATGTGCAAAATTAAAGCAGCTAAAAAGCTGCTTTAATCATACATAAGCTCAAATTAAAACGATGAAGTGTCTTGGAAGAGACCAACTTTCAAATCTTTAGCTACGTAGATTTCTTTTCCGTCAACAAGTACGCGCCCATCAGCAAGACCCATAACAAGCTTACGGTTTACTACGCGTTTCATATTGATTTCGTAAGTCACTTTTTTCGCTGTTGGCAGGATTTGTCCCGTGAACTTAACTTCACCAACACCAAGAGCACGGCCTTTTCCTTGACCACCAACCCAGCCTAGGAAGAAACCAACAAGCTGCCACATAGCATCAAGACCTAAACAGCCAGGCATTACTGGGTCACCAGGGAAGTGACAATCAAAGAACCATAAATCCGGAGTGATATCTAACTCAGCAATGATTAGACCTTTACCAAATTCGCCTTCAGTTTCTGACATTTTGCTAATACGATCCATCATCAGCATATTTGGCGCTGGTAGCTGAGGGTAACCTGGGCCAAATAGTTCTCCACGGCTAGAGGCTAATAGGTCTTCACGATTATATGAGTCACGTTTGTTTTGCATTATCAATTACTCCAATTTCTGATAGGGTGCATGTTAGTGAACACGTGTACGCCAAACAACTCCGATCAGTATTAAACAAACCAGTTTTTGATACGGTCCACAAACCCAACAGGCTGTACATGTTTTTCAAAGTTTTCAATGCGCTCTGCAATTTTACTAATCACACTTTCTTCGTCTTCTCCTCTAAATGGCTTACCCATGACAAGAGGAACGACTTCATCCACATGTGATACTGGCCAAATGTGGAACTCTCCATTTTTTATACTCTCTACTACCGATTTATGAAGAGCCAAATGTTTTAAGTTACTTTGAGGAAGAATGACACCTTGTTCGCCAGTAAAGCCTTGATGCTGACAAACGTGATAAAAACCTTCTATCTTTTCGTTTAGTCCACCAACGGCTTGTACACGACCAAATTGATCTACAGCGCCCGTAACGGCAATTTGTTGATTAATAGGGTACTCAGATAGTGCACTAACTAATGAGCATAGTTCAGCTAACGAAGCACTGTCACCATCAACCTCACAATAAGATTGTTCGAATACAACTGAAGCAGAGTAAGGAAGAGGAACATCAAGGTCTAATTCGCTACTTACAAATGCCTGCATTATCATCATACCTTTTGCATGAAGATTACCGCCAAGCTCAACTTTACGCTCAACGTCAGCAATATCGCCATCACCAAAATGAATCACACAAGAAATTCGTGCTGGTTCTCCGTAAGAGACAGGATGCCCGGCGACGTCTACGACCGTTAATCCATTGACTTGCCCAACTTGTTCACCTTGCGTTTCGATATACACCTGTCCATCAAGAATATCGTCTAGTGCGCGGTCTGGAAGATAAGACTGACGATAATCACGAGCATCTATCGCTTGATCCAAATGCACAGCTTCTATTAACTGTCCATTAGCCTCAAGTGCTGCTTCTTCCAGTAGAGCTCTATGCCACATAACGCAGAGAGGAGCGTAGTGTTGATCTTCGGTGTAGCGAGCGCCTGCGGTCATTAAACGTTCTAATGCATCAGCAGTTAACTCAGGTAACTTATAGTAATTACACAGCCATTTGACGAACGAAAGATAATCAATAATTGAATCTTCGTCGATTTTGATATCGAGCTCTAACTCACTGTAAATACAAAGTCCTGAGTGGATATCTGCATCCAGAAAATCGACATCACCTAATTGACTTCGATCACCAACGATAATCAGTTTGACATCGTATTCATTGAAAGATTGCTCCTCGATAAGGGACTTCGCATCGCAATTCAGTGGGCTAACAGGACAGCCAAGAATGGCTGATTTTAAAATAGGCCAATGACGTGGGTTCGCTAAAAGCAAATTTGCAGAAACGATAAGGTAACCACCATCTGCTTGTGATAACAGACTTTTAGAACGAGCAACTATGCTTCCGTTTTCTGCTTTTACTTGTCCAAAAATAGCTTCTATATCTAAAGTTTCTGTTGAAACCACTGGAATACTATCATCTACCAAACTTTCTATTGTCTCTTTCAATAGTGAGCGATAAATAGAATTATCAGGTGCATTCACGACCAAGACACGGCTAAAGCCACTAATGTTAAGAAATCTGTCGATTGCTATTGTTAACCTAGACTGTATGTCGACAAGGGAAATCGGCTGTAGGTTAGGGTACTGTTCGAGTTGAACTTTAAATTCATCGTACTGGGGAGTTGCAAGGCGCCAAATATCTTGAGTCATTGAGTTACTAAATTGTTTATTAAGAGACAACGAATTATATAGAAAAACCATTGCTTCGAATAGCTCGTAAGATGAATGATCTCTCTCTAGTTTTTGTTAGGATTAGTTTGAACATAGATACTGATTGGGTTACGCTGTCACCCTAAATTTTAATGGATTGCCTCAAATGAAATATCAGCAGCTTGAAAACTTAGAATGTGGTTGGAAATGGCAGTACTTGATTAATAAATGGAAAGATGGCGAATCTATCACATGTCATATCGATCGTAGTGAAGCCGAATCAGCTATTCAAAAACTTAAATCTATTGAGCATGAACCAACTTTGGTTCTTGAATGGATTGAGAAAAATATGGCTCCTCAGCTAGATAATAAGCTAAAGCAAGCGATTAGAGCTAAACGAAAACGACATTTCAATGCTGAACAAATTCACACTCGCAAAAAGTCGATCGATCTTGATTACCAAGTATGGGAAAAGCTTTCTACTAGAGCCAATGAATTAGGTTGTACTTTATCGGACGCTATTGAATATCTATTGAGTGAAGCGTCTCGAAGTGAAAAAGCCAGCAAAGCTGTATCTAATTTGAAAGAAGATTTGAGTAAGTTGCTATCTAACTAGGAGTTAACTCATGTTGTACGTAATTTTGATCGCTGCTGTAATTATTTTTTGGCTAGTTGCTGTTGATAGACCAGTACTAAAAGTGAGCTTTAAGGACGGTACAGTACATAAAGTAAAAGGACATTTTCCTCCCACATTTAAACATAACGTTACTGAAATTGCTGAAGTAACACCATTTAGTGGGGAATTGAAAGTATATCAACAACGTACAGGTATGAAATTGGTTTTTACTGAACAAGTTCCTAAGAAAGTCCAACAGAGAATTCGCAACGTGTTCCCGCATCAAGGCTTTAAAAGTACAGGCGACAAAACAAAAAAGAATCATTAATAAATTCAATCAGATAATGTGTCAATTAGAAGCGTTATCTTTATCATATCTAAGTGCGCATTATGTCGAATTACGGTAAATAATCGTTATTTAACAAACACTTATCGTATGATGTTTTTATACCCTAATTCGGTGAGAGAGTCTAGCCATGCATAAAAATAGACTTTTTCGAGAATTCGAATGTGGATTGGACATCGAAGAAACCGCCGAATTGTGTTTCAAAACTGCGAGGACGATCACGGAGTGGGATAAAGGTAAAGACATCCCACCCGAGTGCAGGAGGTTGATGCGCTTCGCAAAATGTCGGCAGATCAGTCATCATGAGTCGTGGCAGCAGTTCAAAATGGTGCGCGATAAACTCGAACTTCCTACTGGTCAATTAGTCTCTCCCCAACAGATTGTCATCGGCATTGCCTTACTCGAGATCCAGTCAGAACTTGAACTCAAGACGACACGCAAGTTGATCCGCTTTGCTCGAGTTTTAGCCAAGATGCTTCATAATTCTAAAGCACCGAGATAAACACACGAAAATTCTCAAATAGATTCGCAATTTCAACCGTTTAAATAACTACATGTCTCAGAGTAGTGACGGTTGAATTGCTTCGATTTGTGTCACCAAAATGCTGTATTTCTTACGATGATCTAAAGTGTTTTCGTCTTTAAAATACTTAGAGATGTAATTAAAAAGGAAGAAGTATGGATTGCTATACCATCAAAGTACTATCTAGCGGAAAATTGGATTTTTACTCTTGGGAGCTATTGGAAAAGATAGAACTTTCTGTGAGCGTAAATGGACGGTTCGTCCATGTGCTTAAAGGCGTTAGGCTTGAGTCTGAAAAGCTTGCAAACCAATATATTGAAGCCTTGAAAGTTCGCCGAGCCAAACTTGGTGACAGTAGCTTTGAGGCAGAGGCTATACGATGGAATATGGACAGAGCCACCGTCATAGAACATAGCAACATGATCAAGGAAAAGTTGGTCAAGTGGGAGCAACAAAAATCAAAGACACCAACACCTACAAAGCCAACCACTAAATGGATTGTGCGAGTTCAGAACACGAATAACGACTTAACATTTTACTTGGTGAAAATGGGTCGCTCAACAACGTTTGATCTAACTTCGAGTAAGTCAGATGCAAAGCAGTACACACAATTTCATTTCGTACAGAAAACTCTACAAAAGATAAATCAAAGTAAGCACTTTAGAGCCTTTGCGCTCGAACTGTCATCCTCAGATTTATAGATCTGCGCATATGTGATTGACATCATGTAGTGCATGCGAATTCATAACTAATCTTCGAAAGCTGTAAGGAATAAACTTTTGAATGATTAAAGGAATAAGCAGAATGAAATACTTAGCAATACTATTGATATCGTTAGTTGTTAGCCAATCAGCGTTCGCTCATGGTGGAGGCTGTCGTAAAAGTTCACCACAAGGGCAATGCTGTCATATGGACAATAAAGCAGGAAGCGTTCATTGCCACTAAGCTATATGTGAATTGACTCGCATTAGATTGTTCATTTAAATATATGTAATTGCGAAGAATTGCGAGTTATCTGTATAACGCACACCTTTTAAAATCGCAGTCAATGAAACGTCCACGTTATACAAAAAACCAACTCTTCCGTGAAATTGAATGCGGTCTCTCGATTGAAGAGACCGCTGATCTTTGTTGTAAGCATATAAATACTGTAAAAGCATGGGACAGAGGGCGTGAAATGCCCGAATGCTGTCGACGACTCATGCGGCTTAATACAGGTCGAGTTATCAGTCATAAGAAGAACTGGGAAGACTTCAAAATATCCCATCATCATATCGTTACACCAACCGGTGAAACCATCACGCCTCAACAAATTCTCTTGGCTCAAGCTCTTATGTATGGTCAGGATAAAGAAACCCTTCAAACAAGTTCTAAGTTGTTAAGGTTGGCTAGGGCTGTAGCGAAAATCTTAGTATTAGAGAGGCGCTAAACGTCCCCAAAACAGTGAACGCCGATAGTTCGGTGGAATTTACCCCCGTAATACAGATTCGGGGGTTTTGCCTTTCCTTTAGCGTATCACGCTTGTGCGTGCGCTCGTTCCGAGCACACACTCAACCGCAATTGCGCTTTAACTACTAGACGGAAAGCCGCTATTTGTATGCTGCAAAGCTATGAGCAACTTTTGACGCTTTAGGTTATTAGGTCGTTTGGCTTGGCAGGAAGGGGAATTTGTTGCTATCAAAGGATTAGGGAAGCTCCGCGCCATATAACGACACGAGACACTCAGCATTTGTGTGGGCTTGGTGCCTCGGTCGCGTAACACGCTCCCTTATCCCTTCGGGGCAGTCAGCATTCAGTATTAGTTTGTACACTAAAACAATATGTATTATCGCCAATACTATATTCAATTCCAGCAAAGGCTATAGATAGACTTTCAGTTTGCTGTTCCTTTTTATCTGTATAACCCGAAACAGAATAACTTGTTAATACTGCGTTACGCAGAACAACTTTCGAAGCTCCTCTTAACAATTCAACTGAATTGAACATTTGTCCAGTTGCCACTGCCATTAGTAAAAACGGAGATTGATCGTCGGTGTACCTAGTCAATGAAATTTCAGAAAATGAAGCTCTTCCGCTACCACTTCCTGTACCAAGGTTTATCGCACGACCAACCCCCCAGTTCCATGAAATGATCTCTGATGATGTACTATCATCTTCGTTAAACGTTATTGTTGTAGGTCCTTCAACCTTAGCCGATACAGCAGAACTAAAGATTAGTAAAAAAGCAGCTGCAGTTGACGTTATTAATTTACCTATCTTGTTCATGAACAAAGCTCCTCTATCACAGTTCAAAAAAAGTATAGGTATCAACAAACAAAACAATTGACCAAATAGTCATTATGGAATGGAAATCGTAATTACAGGTTAAGCTAGTGGCAAAATTGAAGTTTCATATTACGTGAGCAAACTTTGATGCTTTAGGTTATTTCGCTTGTCAGGAAAGGCGAACTTGATAAATCGCTCACTTTTGAAATCTTTATAAAATCTGGATCAAAAATGAGGAACTGATCATGAAGTTACTTGCATATACAGTGTACGGTATAAGTTCTAGTAGAAAATCATAAAGGCTAAAAATGGAACTTGAGAAACTTTGTGACGAAATTCCGCATAAAAAGAGAAGTGTCGAAGAATTAATTACTTATATAACAACAAAGGCAAGTAAAACCGCCACCAATTACAGCTTGTTACTTGGTGCTGGGGCTTCAGTAACATCCGGAATAAAAAGCGGTCAAGACTTAGTTGTTGAATGGCGTAAGGATATATTCCAACGCTATAACCCAACTGACACACCATATTCAGATGAAAAGGCTAGTACTTATTTTTCTAAACAGAGTTGGTATGATCCTACTAAAGAGTACTCATCTTTATTTGAAAAGAAGTTTGATCTGCCATCTCAAAGGCGTCGCTTTGTTGAGCAACAAGTTGATGCAGCATTTCCTTCAATTGGCTATGCATATCTAGTGTCACTCGCTAATGGTGAAAATATATTTTTTGACACCATATATACTACAAACTTTGACGACTTAATTAATGAATCATTTTACCAATTCTCTCACACTAGACCACTTCTATGTGCGCACGATTCCTCTGTAAGCAGCCTATCAATAAATAGCTCTAGACCCAAAATAATAAAACTGCATGGCGACTATTTATATGATGATATAAAAAGCACCCTACGAGAAACAGAAACACTTGAATCTAATATAAAGAAGAAGCTGATTGAATTTTCAAAAGAATATGGGTTAATCGTAGTTGGCTATTCAGGTAGTGATCGTTCTATTATGGATGTTATATCACATCTCCTTAAGAACGAAGAATATTTCAAAAATGGCATATATTGGTGTATAAGAAAAGGTGACTACATTAGTCAAGAACTTAAAAATTTACTTTGGAAAGATCGCGTATACTTTGTTGAAATTGATGGTTTCGATGAGTTAATGGCGAATATTCATAATGCCACTAAAGGGTCATTGTCGCTAGATGATAGTTTTGGCGACTCTAAGAAAGAAAAAATTATTAGATCTTTTACAGATGATATATATAACCTTAAAAAATCCTCACCTTATATTTATCAAGATCTAGAAGTTATAACCAAAAGACAAAATGATAAAGATATAGGAGGGTTATTAGCAGAAATCACCCGAGATAGTGAAGAAAAGTTTGATAATGAGTTATCTGACGATGATTTGAAAAAACTATTACAAATTGATAGCTTTATAAAACATGAAAACTATACAGATGCTGAATCTGTTATTAAAAAATTCATGTCTGAAGATAATGATAAAGAGCTTCAAAATAGATATATAACAAGACTTATCCAAGTTTATTTATTAGAAGATAAAACATCGCTTGCAATATCTTCTGCTGATGATCTAATGAAGTCAGACCCATATAATGTCAACTTTTTATTCAGACGTACGACATTAGAAAGAGATCCTAAAGATAGGTATAATTTATTACTAGAAAGTGAAGAGAAATTTAACCTAGTATATCCATATTACAATGCCTTAGCATCTAGCGCCCTCGCACTAACGAAAGAGGATACTATAGAAGATAAAGTTCCATTTGTTCAGATGCTCAAATACTGTGATAAAAGTTTAAAACTAAACCCTTCATTATCGAACGATGCTTGGAAAATAAAACTCAGTATAATCGAAGAAAAACACAATAGTATTGAGTGTAAGTTAAGTGTTAAAGATAAAGAAAAAGATATCTTGGATTTAGTTGATGAAGTAAACGCAATTAATCAAAATCATATAACTAAACTAGAAATAATCGGTGATAATTTTGTCTTACATAATGATATGAATAAACTTAGAGAATTCTATGAGGAATCTAATAGGATTTATAACGTTTCTAGTTCTTATAAAAAAGAAAATGTAGTAGACAATTTATGTATGAGTTATTACTTCGTCGAGAGATTCAGTGAAGATGATAGTTATAAAACAGAGTTAGACAAAATAGTAAACTCTAAGATAATTAGAGAAAATATGAAACTAAACTCAGTTAATTTACTGATGGTTTATTATCATATTAATGTTGATTTTGATCTTCCAGCAGCAAGAAGATATATAGATTATATAATTGATCATTCTTCAGATTATGAATATATATCAAAAATAATAGAGTTACTGTTAGATGTTTACTACGATAGTGAAACTGCACTAATTTATTTGAATTCAAATAAAGATAGAATTAGTAGAACTAATTATTTTGATGCTATGTTTAGTATATCTATTCACAAAGATGAATTTGAAGATGCTATTGAATATCTAAACAAAGCTAAAGATAGTGGTTTAATGAAATCTAAGTATGCAATATCTCTATCATACTGCCATTTGAAATCTAAAAAATATTTGGAAGCAATTGAGTGTTGTGATTGGTGGTTAGGCAAGATAAAGGATCTAGCCTCGAGAGACATACTGATTATAAATAGAGAATTTGCTAATAAGTGTTTGTATGATAAGGTCGATAAAGACTCCTTAAATATGGTTGTATCCCACAAAAATGGTAAGAATCACTTAATGTGTTCTAATTACCTATTAGGAAAAGATACTCAAGCCTATAGCTTGTTCAAGAAGGATGTAGAGCATTATCGGTTAAATTTATATATGTATGATAAATGGCCTATTTTACCTCGCAGTTATTTTGAACCGTACAAAGATGTTTTGCGGAGTAACAAAGATGATACTGCTAATATAGCCGATATCACCGAGTTACCTAAGACTGCATAAATGTTTTACCAAACTGCTGCTTGTAGTAGCAGTTTGGTATAAACAACCTACATAAGTTCTTGGACAAATAGAACAACATCAAGCGTTCGATTACTGGTTTTCTCTGACTCAGAGCGGAACAAAACGCCAAGGTAGGGAATATCCCCAAGTACCGGTACTTTCATTGTCACGGTTTGGGAATCCCTTGCCATCATGCCGCCAAGCGCAATAGTTTGACCGGATTTGACCGCAAGAACGGTATCGATTTGTCGCTTACTCGTGACAATGTCACTGGCTTCCACGGATTTATCAACACGACTAAGCTCTTGTTTTACCCTAAGTTTAATATCTCCATTCAAACCAATCATAGGCTGAACCCAAAGCGACAAGCCTACGTCTTTACGCTCGATCGTCTGAAACGGTTTACTGCTTCCATCGGTTTCCGTGGTGTATGAGCCGGTAATGATAGG
Organism: Vibrio sp. HM8-C; assembly: GCF_058630515.1. Lineage (NCBI taxonomy): Bacteria > Pseudomonadati > Pseudomonadota > Gammaproteobacteria > Vibrionales > Vibrionaceae > Vibrio > Vibrio sp. HM8-C. The sequence continues at coordinate 3,369 of NZ_JBMMKS010000006.1, read as the reverse complement.
CAGCTCCTGACCAACACTAATCAATCCACTGTGACCGTGCAGAATGCTGATTTCAGGACGGCTTAATATCTCGGTTCTGTCATTGGACTCAATCCAACGCACAAACGCATTAAAATCATCACTGGTCGCGGTGAAGTTAGGAGAGCCGGTTAAGAACGCAATGGCTGAACCATCAAACGCTGTCTTAATTGCACCCGCACCGGCAGCGAGATTGACCGTTAAATCTCGTAAGTCACCGTCAACGGTTTCCACAATCACAGCGCGTATCTTCACTTGTTTGAGTGGTTTATCGACCGTATCGATGAACTCGGCAATGTCACTGTGCATGGACTTGGGCGCAGTGATCATCAGCGCAGAGCCGGCAATAATGCTGTCAACGTTGGTCACATCAGGCACATCGAGTACAGACGATTGCACCACGAGGGACTTTCTAAGCGGTTCGAGTAAATCATCGGCAGTCAGATAAAGCAGCTTATAAGTGCGTGTGACGATTTCATTGCTGCCAGTGAGCTTGTTGCGCTTGTCTACCCGAATGACCGTACCCGATTCAATGTAAGTGAGGTTATGAGCGCGCATGACACTGAACCACACATCACGAAAGTTCGCCGCACCCGAGGCTTGATAGAGCTTCAAGTCACCGTTTACCGACGGGTCAACGATGATGGTCTTATCAAACACCTTACTGGAGATGATAAAGAACTCGTTAAGCGTCTTACCGGCGAGGTTGGCTTCAAAGGCAAAAGCTCGGGAAGCGAGGCACAGCAAGGCGAGGGCAAGGATGCGTTTCATCAGTAGAGTCCACCTTTATTAAGCGTGACATTGTCACTATTTGAGCGATTTTGGGCTGTTTTGCGGCGTTGATTGCTGTCGGTTTCAACCTCAAACGGGTCAAAATAGCCATAACGAGCAATGTTAAAACAGGCACTGGTTTCCAGTGCGTAGGCAGAGCCTTGCTGTGTAAAACAGCTGCATTGTTTTCTCACAATCACACAGGTGAGTTCGGGATATTGGTTTGCATCGAACGTGAGCGAGTCGTAGACCGGCGCGGAGAACGGCAGGGAATTGAGCCTTGGCAGAAACTTTTCTATATATACTGTGTTTATATCCAGTATTTTTACTTCTTCCGTATTTTCGGCACTTTCAACGGTGGAAACCTCGCTCTGAACCACTTCAACGGCAGCCGGTGTGACCTGTTTTTGAAACCACGAATAGAGGTAGAACGCCGCCGCGCTGATACCTAAAATGCCGACCGTTAAGCCAATGATGCCTTTCTTTAACTGCGGGTCGATTTTGACCTTTTGCGTGTGCTTGATGGAGCTGAGATAGACGCCATAGTATTTGTTATCACGCTTAACTTTCTCTTTCTCAGCCTTAGCAAGTTCGGTCTTGTTGGCAGGGTCAAAGCCCTCGATGTGGAAATATCGATGCAGCCAATCACCGCCGATGAATTCGTAATGGACGTAATACTGCATCCGTCTTCGAATGACTTGGTCAACGTCTTTGAAGTCTTGGGAGATGTAGACCAAATCAATGCCTTTGTGCCGGTGCGTGGTCACGAACTTCACGTCAGGGGACATGGCTTTACCCGCCGTTCTGTTGCCCCAAATGTTTTGCACTTCATCAACCAGAATCACCGAACCGGCAGGAAGTGTGTGGATCTCGGTCGGATCATCAAACGCCGTCCAAGACAGGTTCAAGTGTTCAACATCGTGATAGGTTATCGATTCTTCATCGAGTTCAAGCACCGCTAACGCTTCTTTAAACGCAGCGAGTCGCTTAGGGGATGCGAGTTTCTTAAACCAGTGCATCCACTGTTTGAACGGCTCGTGTTTTTTGTAGTGAAACGCCAGATAGGGAAAGTCTTCGAGTGTGGCCAGACGTTGCTCGGTTTCAATGCGCAGCAGTTTAGACTCAAGCTCCTTGTTGTGACTGTTGGCAGGGAAATAGACGCCATAAAGCCACCCTTGGAAACTGTCACACACCTTGTAATCGAGCAGCATGACGCGAATACCGTGATAGTACACAGGACGCTCCGCGAAGTTGTCGTTCTCGATGATGAACTTAATCGCGTTGAGGCTTTTGCCTGTTCCCATGCCGCCACTGAAACCGTGCAACATTGCTTTTGCTCCTTACGCTGGGTCAACCGGTTTGCGCCACGATGGACGATAGCCGGTCGCCGACATTAAGCCGTTCAAGGTAAAGGAGAACACCACACAGGTGAGCACCACATTGATATAGGTATCCACACCCGCCATGCCCATGAGCGCCGCAAGTTTCGGTGTCACGCCATTCATGTTGGTCTGTATATAATCGGCAACAGTATCAATCGCCATCGATACGCCGGTGTAAGCTACAAGAGAGAAGCCGACCGAGAGCGCTACATAAGTGGCAAGCCCTTTGGCAAGGCTTGGAATGAGAGGGACTAAAACGGTGGCTAAAAATCCGATGAAGTACTGCATATTAAACCGCTCCTTGTGTGCGACCGATGATGAACAATCCCGTTAGCCAGGCGAACGCGATAAGTAGGGGTCTTAATAATTCTGCGTAGCGACAAGCGGGATCAAACTTAAATTCAATGGATTTGGATTCGCCAAAGGCGCGAAACGAAATGCGCTCAGGTGCAGGGCAACCACCGCCACCAAAGGAGACACCGCCGCTCAGATACTTTTTATTCATGCGTGAGTAATCAATGGTGTCGTTTTGCACCAGTAGCGTTTCGTTGTTGAGTAACTTGATGCCTTTGAACGCTTCTTCAAGTTGAGCAAACTCATCGACCGTGCACGTGCTGTCGTATTGGACTTTGAGTAGGGCGCATTGAATGACATCACCGCGACACTCGAAAATCGATTTGTCACAGTCGGCGCTTGCCATCGGTTGCTCGGTTTTTTCGTCCTCTTCTTCTTTGGGCTTTTCTTCTTTACCGGTTTCATTAGGAATGAGCGCACTGTTATCGCCTTGGATAAGATGCTCCAACATTTCACGCATTAAGCCGAGTTGATGCTGAGAAAACTCATTGCCCCGTGAGAGTTGTTCAAGCAGCTGACCGCCGAGGCTTTTCAAGTTGCTGTTCACGTTCTCCAAGTGCTGATTGGAAAGCGAGACTTCTTGCACAATCTCATTATCACCGGCAGACAGCTCTGTATTGTCGGGCTTTTCCGTTGGAGTAGGATTCGGCTCGGGTGGGGATTGTGGCGGCTCTTGTTTCTCACACAGCTGCGGATTCAAATCGCAGAAGTTGGGGTTCTCTGTCGGAATGTCTGCTCCCGTACCGGCAGTACCATCACCGGCTCCGTTCTTTGAACCATCAAGGGGCGGTAACTCAGGAATCGGGTCGTCTTTCTTTTCAGTTTGTGGAGGTAGGGCGCACAT